>NZ_JBPGXU010000089.1:0-16378 GCF_056755675.1 Luteibacter sp. KNZ12-1A
CGGCAGCGTCAGATGTGTATAAGAGACAGGCGCGGCGGCGGGCTGTTCCTCCGACGGGGCGCCGACGGATGCCGTGCCCGCGCCCAGGTCGACCTTGATGTGCCGCGTCATGACCGGATAGCAGATGCCGTTCTCCAGGCAACCCTGGTAGGCCACGTCGACCGCCACCGCCGTGGCGCCCGCGGCGCCGTTCAGCGGCACCGGCAGCTCGACCTGGTCGAAGTAGACGATGGTGTCGCCGAAGTGTTCGTCGTGATGGGCGGTGCCGCTGGGCCAGTCCGGCTCGCCCGCGCTCACCCCGGCGGGCGAGGTCACCGTGATCTGCGTCTTGTCACGGTAAAGGTAGTAATCCTTGGGCATGGTCCAGCGCAGCAGCAAGCTGCCGTGGTCCTTGACCAGCGCCTCGAAGCGGAACGCCTGGTCGGCGGGGAGTGCCAGCGCCTCGCTACCCGGGGCCGCGGACGGAGCGCCCAGCAGGGCCGCGCCGTTGGCGGCCGGCGTCGCCGCGACGGGGATGGTCGACGCACCGCCGATCGCGAGCTTCAGGTGCTCGGTGTTCGGCGGGTAGCAGATCTTCGGCTCCACCTCATGGCAGCCCTGGTACTGGACGTCGAGTGCGAGCGTCTTCGTGGCGGTGTCGACGAGCGTGTACGGCACGCTGGCCTCGACGTCGCCGTGATAGATCTCCACGTCGCCGAGGTATTCGTCGTGCTTCTTCAGGCCATCGGGGAGCGTCGCCTCGCCCAGCGTGACCGCCGTGGGCTCCGCCGCCTTGATCTTGATCCGGCCCCGGTAGAGGTAATAGTCCGGCGCGATCCGCCAGTGCAGCTTCACCATGCCCGGCTGGCTGGCATCGGAAGTGAGGTGGAAGGCCTGGGTGACCGGCAGCAGGTCGTCGTCGCTTTGGGCGAGCGCCGGCAGGGCGGCGAGCAAGGCGAGGCCGGCGACCAGGTTCCGCGCGAGGCGGGCGAACGACGTCATGGCGACTCCGGGGATCGGTGCGGTGACGAACCGCGTTGGGCGTCGGTCATTATGACCGGGCATACCCGTATTAGCTTGCATCGACGCTGGCTTCCAGCCAGGCGAGATAGGGCGCGTGCCCTTCCACCAGCGGCAGGGCCACGACCTCCGGCACCTCGTAGGGGTGGTGCTCGACGACGAAGGCCTCGACCGCCGCGAAGGCTTCGCGGGTGGTCTTCACCAGCAGGAGGTCCTCGGCGTCGGTGACCACCTCGCCTTTCCAGCGGTAGGTGGACCGCATCCCCGGCAGGTGGTTCACGCAAGCGGCCAGGCCGGCCTGCACGAGGCCGTGGGCGAGGGCGGCGGCGGGTTCGCCGGCGGGACAGGCGACAAGGATGGCGATGGGTTCGGACATGGGTCGATTGTGGTCTTTTTTGTACCCGGGGCCTTGAACGGTTTCGCACAGGCGCCATCTGTCGATCACCCCGAGGCTCTTCCGATTCGTGGAGAGCTTTGGCTAAAATTCTGGCACTCACCCGTGGCAAGTGCTAACAGGGTGGACCAATTTCGTTATCCGTCAATCACATGGTTGGAGAAGTCATGAGCAAACTGCGCCCGCTGCACGATCGCGTCATCGTCAAGCGCCTCGAAGAAGAGCGTGTTTCCGCCGGTGGCATCGTCATCCCTGACAGCGCCACCGAGAAGCCCACCCGCGGCAAGGTCATCGCCGCCGGTACCGGCCTCCTCCTGGCCAGCGGCCAGCTCCGCCCGATGGGCGTGAAGGAAGGCGACGTCGTCCTGTTCGGCAAGTACGCCGGCCAGGAGATCAAGGTCGATGGCGAAGAACTGGTCTTCCTGAAGGAAGACGACATCGTGGCGGTCCTGGAAGGCTGAGCCCCCGCTCGCCCCGTTCCTCCCGGCTATCCCAAACAACTGATCTCAAGGATTCACTCTCATGGCATCTAAAGAAGTCCGCTTCGGCGAAGACGTCCGCGCACGCATGCTGAAGGGCGTCAACACGCTCGCCAACGCCGTCAAGGTCACCCTCGGCCCGAAGGGCCGCAACGTCGTGCTCGAGAAGAGCTTCGGCGCGCCGACCGTCACCAAGGACGGCGTCTCGGTCGCCAAGGAAATCGAACTCGCCGACAAGTACGAGAACATCGGCGCCCAGATCGTCAAGGAAGCCGCCTCGAAGACCTCCGACGTGGCCGGTGACGGCACCACGACGGCCACCGTCCTCGCCCAGGCGTTCATCCAGGAAGGCCTCAAGGCCGTCGCCGCCGGCATCAACCCGATGGACCTCAAGCGCGGCATCGACCAGGCCGTCACGGCCGCCGTCGGCGAGCTGAAGAAGCTTTCCAACCCGACCGCCGACGACAAGGCGATCGCCCAGGTCGGCACGATCTCGGCCAACTCCGACGCGAACATTGGTGACATCATCGCCACCGCGATGGGCAAGGTCGGCAAGGAAGGCGTGATCACGGTCGAGGAAGGCTCGGGCCTCGAGAACGAGCTCGACGTCGTCGAGGGCATGCAGTTCGACCGCGGTTACCTCTCGCCGTACTTCATCAACAACCAGCAGTCGCAGCAGGTTGAACTGGACGACCCGTTCATCCTCATCCACGACAAGAAGATCTCGAACGTCCGTGAGCTCCTGCCGGTGCTCGAGGCCGTCGCCAAGGCCGCCAAGCCGCTGCTGATCGTCGCCGAGGAAGTCGAGGGCGAAGCCCTGGCCACCCTCGTCGTCAACACGATCCGTGGCATCGTCAAGGTCGCCGCCGTCAAGGCGCCGGGCTTCGGCGATCGCCGCAAGGCCATCCTGGAAGACATCGCCATCCTCACCAATGGCGTGGTCATCTCCGAGGAAGTGGGCCTGCAGCTCGACAAGGCCACGATCAACGACCTCGGCCGTGCGAAGCGCGTCGTGATCACCAAGGAAAACACCACGATCATCGACGGTGCCGGCGAAGCCGAGCGCATCCAGTCGCGTATCGGCCAGATCAAGGCGCAGATCGAAGAGACCTCTTCGGACTACGACCGCGAGAAGCTGCAAGAGCGCGTGGCCAAGCTTGCCGGCGGTGTCGCCGTGATCAAGGTCGGCGCCGCGACGGAAGTCGAGATGAAGGAAAAGAAGGCCCGCGTCGAAGACGCCCTGCACGCCACGCGTGCGGCCGTCGAGGAAGGCGTGGTCCCGGGCGGCGGCGTCGCCCTGATCCGTGCGCTGAAGGCCCTGGAAGGCCTGAAGGGCAAGAATCCGGACCAGGACCTCGGCATCGCGATCACCCGTCGCACGCTGGAAGCCCCGCTGCGCGCCATCGTCACCAACGCCGGCGAAGAGGCTTCGGTCATCGTCAACCAGGTGAAGGACGGCCAGGGTAACTTCGGTTACAACGCCGCTACCGGCGAGTTCGGCGACATGATCGCGTTCGGCATCCTGGACCCGACCAAGGTCACCCGTTCGGCGCTGCAGTTCGCCGCCTCGGTGGCTGGCTCGATCATCACGACCGAAGCGGCCGTGACCGAGCTGCCGAAGAAGGACGACGGCCACGGCCACGGTGCCCCCGGCGGCATGGGTGGCATGGGCGGCATGGACTTCTAAGTCCGCGCCTTTCCGGCTCGAAACTGAAAAACCCCGCGGAAACGCGGGGTTTTTTTGTCGCGAAGACAAATCATTGCGTCGATTCGGCAGCTTGGCGCAGGTTCATGTCGATGACGCCGCGTGACGTGTACTGTGATGTCACGAGCTTCGACATACATGCCTGCGTTCGCTGGAAGCAAAGGAAGTTTCACTACAAGGAGCGCCGCCATGACGTGGAGACTGGGTCTTCTTCTTTCGCTGTGCCTTGTTATCGGATGCACATCTCGCCAGACGCATCTTTCCCGGCCACAGGCCGATGGAGAGCAGATCGTCCAAGGTCTCAATGCACGCTACGACGACACGCGCATGTCATGCGCGGATAGTCGCGCTGCCTACTACTGCTCCGGGGTTTTGATTCGCGCAACCGATGCCGTTCCCAACGAAAGTGAGCCTGACCGGCATGCATGGGAATTCTCCCCACGTACGGGGACACCAGAGGGCCTTTCCTTCAGTTATCTGCGCAGCGACGTCGACAGTCGCATCCTCTACGCTCCGGAAACGCGCCCGCACGGACTGCTTCTCAGGCAGGCCGACACCTTCGTGGCGGAGCCGGGCACGGAACCGGTGAGCGTCCTCTGTTCGTTTCCCTACGACGCGGTGACGGGTGATCGGGGTACGACCGGGGATCCAGCGAAGGGGTCGAACGGATGTGGTGCAAGCGAACTCTACGTGGACGAGAGCAAGCCTTGCACGAGCCAGGGGATCGACACCGTCGAGGCATGGCGAAAGCATTTCATCGAAGTCACCACGTTTCCGGGGCAGTTCAAGCACCAGTGTGGTTTCGCTGGTAATCAACAGCAGTTCGCCCTGAGCATCGCTTCACGCCAGAACTCCGATGCCATGATCAACGTCATGCGGCACATGGAATTGATGCTTGGGAACTGGCGGGCAGCCGTGCCGAAGGATCTGCCGATCGAGGCCATCTTCTACACCGCGGGGCCGTACGAGGTGGCCGGACTGAAAGGCGCGCAGCTCATTCAGCGCGACTACAACCTCGTCACCGGCAAGATCGTCCCTGTCGTTCGCTTTGCCCCGGACCCAAGCGTGGCGCCCTTCAGCTATCGCGAGACAGACCAGGCTGTCGTGCATTGACCTTCCTGGTCGCTGCGCGGGCTATTGCCCTGCGCCCGATGCAGCCTGTTCCTCGGCTGTACCTGGCTGGCGCGCCAGCGTGGCCGTCTCGGGCAGGGCATATTGCGCGACCAGCGGCTCCAATTTGTGCTTCATCCGAAGCATCGCCACGTTACCCATGGATACATCCGTATATTTCTGCATGGCATCCTCGGCTGGCGTGGGCGCGTCCGGTGCATGCGTGAGCGGGGCGAGGCGAGGAGCGACGACCTGGGTGAGCGCGAAGTACGGATCGTCGTGCACGCCGGCCTGCTCCAACAGCTTGCCGGGCAGCATCCATGCCGCAAGGTCCGCCTTCTCAGGCGCGGGGCCATCGCCGTGCGTGTCGATGAGGATATAGGGCACGGTCTGGTTGAACATGCCGATACCGTCGGCGAAACCGAGTTTGTCGTACGTCTCGGTGAGTGCGGGCAGGTGGTCGCCATAGAACAGGAGCAGGGTCGGCCGCTCGCGTTGCTTGAGGAGTTCGGCGAGACGGCCTAATTCGGCGTCGGCGTGGCGCATATGATAGATGTAGTTGCGCAATTGCAGTTTCGCGGCGTCACTGATGCCGTCGGGGACGGGAATGGCGTCGCGCTCGCGCGTGTCGATGTTCACGCTCTTGTCGTACGGCCCATGGGCTTCCATGCTGATCGCGAAGACGAAACGCGGCGGACCGGAGTCCTTCAGCTGGCTCATGATCTCGTCGGTCATGGCGCTGTCCGCCATGTATTCGCCGTCCTTGCGGAAGTCCTTGGGGAAATCCGGCTGCGACACGAAGCGGTCGAAGCCCAACGACTTGAACGCCGTGCTCCGGTTCCAGAACGAGGCGTCGTTACCGTGGACGGCTATGGTTTCGTACCCGTGGGAACGCAGCGTGCGCACCATGCCCGGCACGACACCGGAATGCATTTGCAAGTAAGGGAATTGCATCGTCGGGAAATAGCGCAGCGACAGACCCGTGAGTACTTCGAATTCGGTACGGATCGTGCCGCCTCCGAACGTCGGGACATGCAGGCGCCCCGTGCTCGCATGCTCCGCGAGTCGATGCAGGTTCGGTGCGAAGTCTTCGTTTTCGAGGCCGCGAATCGCGCTCGGATCGAAGAACGATTCACTCTGCACGACGACGATGTCGGGCGTCTGTCGTCCATGGGTCGCCGCCACCGCCATGTGCTCGCGCAGGGCGGGCCCGGTGTCCGCGAGGAAGCGTCCGGCTTCGGCCGGATCGGCTTTGGTCTTCTTGCCTGCATCCTGGAGACGGAACTGCACGATCGTCGTCACCACGCCGTTGTAGCCGGCGTTCGCCGCCGCGGACCAGGGTTGCAGGCCCAGGCGGTCCTTGTCGTAGATGGTCGACCACGCGGGAACGCCGGCGAACAGGGTACCCATGAGGGCGACCAGGGACAGCCCGGCGACGAGGCGGCGGCCCTTCGTCCGGCGCGCGAAAAGCGGCGGTTCGTAACGGGCGATGAGGACGATGAGCGCGAGCGTGCCCAGGATGGCCAGGTAGGGCAGCGGATCGGCGGGCAGGTAGCCGCCGAGCAGATGCAGCCCACCGTTCTTCAACTGGCCGACCATGCGGAAGTCGGCGGGTAGCAGTGGCGCACCCAGGTTCTTCATCTTGATGGCGCTGACCACCAGTACGGCGCCCTGCGCCATGAAGGCGAGACCGAACGACAGCCACGCCCGGCGCGTGAGCACCAGCAACAGCGAGGCGAGCAGAAGGCCGGGGAAGGCGTTGGCGAACAGGTGCCACGGCCGGGCAGCCCACTCGGCGCTGGATACGCCCGGGTTGCCATCGAGGAAGCCGGTGTAGAGAACGAACGCCACGGCGAGGCAGAGTGGCAACGCCGCCCGGGTTATCACGTCACGCCAACGCTTTGAATCGAAAGTCATAACGCCCTCTTGTCACGCCCCTGTAGCAAGGGGGTAGGGACTGTAACGCAGTGGACATGAACCGGTTGTCAGGCGAGGGCGCGCGCATTCTTGCGATCCGTGGCCGGGACATGAGATGAATCGCAATCCGACGGCGGGAAGCGCGCCACGCCGCGGCTAGGGCACAATGACCATCTCATGAATGCATCGACGACGGCCCCGCGCGAAAGCCCCGAACTACGCGCATTGATCGACACCCGTTACGACGACGTTATGGCGGCATGCCGTGCGGCGCGCATCCCGCTATACGACGACGCCGGCGTGGCCGAACGGATCCGGCGAACCTTGCTCGCCTCGGACTTCGCCTTCGATATCCTGCGTCGCCAGCCCGATCTGCTCGCACCTGCCGGGCTGGAACGACTCCGGGCCAATGCGGACGCGGGAACGCGCGGCGCCACGCTGGAGTTGCCGGGGGACGAGGATCGTTGCATGTCGGTGCTTCGCCGCTTCCGGCACGCGGAAGCTGTCCGCATCGTGTTCCGCGACGTGAACGGGCTGGACGACCTGGACGAAACGCTTTCCTCGACGAGCGCGCTTTATGAAACCTTGCTCGAGGTTGCCCTGCGCTGGTCGGAAAGCGCCATGCATGCGCGCTACGGACAGCCGCGCGATGCGAACGGCGTCGCGCAGCGCACGGTGGTGCTCGGCTTCGGCAAGCTCGGCGGCAACGAACTGAATTTTTCCTCCGACATCGATCTTGTGCTGGCGTATGCCTCGGGCGGAGAAACCGATGGAGCGCGGCCGCTGGACAACGGCGAGTACTTCATTCGCGAAACGCGCCAGCTCGTGCGCCTGCTGGCCGAGCCCACGCTGGATGGCATCTGCGCACGCGTGGACCTGCGCCTGCGTCCGTTCGGCAATGCGGGGCGGCTGTCGCTGCCCTTCGCGGCGATGGAGCAGTACTACCAACGCGAAGGCCGCGATTGGGAACGCTATGCGTGGATCAAGGCACGGCCGGTGGCCGGCGACCGCGTCGCCGGCCGCGAACTGCAGGACATGCTCCGGCCTTTTGTCTATCGCCGCTACCTCGACTACACGGCGTTCGCCGGCCTGCGTGAGATGAAGGCGTTGATCGACGCGGAGGTCGCGCGCAAGGATCTCGCCGGCAACCTGAAGCTCGGCCCCGGTGGCATTCGTGAAATCGAATTCGTGGTGCAGCTGACCCAGATGATCCGTGGCGGTCGCGACCCGGCCTTGCGCGTGCGTGGCCTGCTGCCCGCGCTGCGTGCTTGCGAGGCGCGCGGTTATATCCCATCGGCACGGGCGAAGCTGCTGCGCTCGGCCTACGTGTTCCTGCGCCGCCTGGAGAACCGCGTGCAGATGCTGCGCGATGCGCAGACCCACGATATCCCCGACGATGCGCTGTCGCGCGAAAGGCTGGCCCTTGGATTGGGCTACGCCCATTGGGACGACCTCGCGCTGGATCTGCTCCGCCATCGCGATGCCGTGTCCGCCGAATTCGCCGCCGTGCTCGTTCCCGAAGCGGGCGGCACGGCGACGGCTCCCATCGCCGACGTCGAACTCTGGCGGGCGGCACGGGGAGAGACCCTCGATGCCGCCATGATGGGGGCGTCGGGTTTCGTCCCTGGCGAGGAAGCGGCCAACGAGCTGGTGAAATTGCCGCGCACGGCGGCGGTCCGCTCGATGTCGGCGCGTTCGTCCGAACGCATCGAGCGCCTGATGCCCCACTTGATCGGCGCGGCCCGTGGCAGCGTGGCGCCCGTGGCCAGCCTCTTGCGCTTGCTGCGCCTGGTCCAGGCCGTCGCGCGTCGTTCGTCGTACCTCGCCCTGCTCGACGAACAGCCCAATGCACGGCGGCGTGTCGCCGGCGTATTCGCGGACAGCGCGTTCCTCGCGGAGCGCGTGATCGCGCAACCGCTGTTGCTCGACGACGTGCTCGATCCGCGCATCGACCAGTTGCCGCTGAAACGTGCGGACATCTCGGCCGAGATCGCACGCACCCTCGGCGCGCTGGATGAGCGCGACGCGGAGCACGAGCTGGAACGCATCAACGAATTCCGTTCGAGCATCGCCTTTCGCCTCGGGCTGGCCTTCAATGACGGCCGGTCGGATGCCACCGCGACGGCGCGGCGGCTCGCCGGGCTGGCGGAGGCGGTGGTCGCGGCGATCCTCGCCCTGGCGACGCGCGAACTCACGGCCCAGCATGGCCGCCTGCCGGGCGAGGGTAGCGGGTTCGCCGTGCTCGGCTATGGCAGCCTCGGTGGCGAGGAACTGGGTTTCGCTTCCGACCTGGACCTGGTCTTCGTCTACGATGGCAAGCGTGCCAATGCGATGAGCGACGGCCCGCGGCCAGTCGACGGCACGCGTTGGTACCAGCGCCTGGCGCAGCGCGTGATGCACTGGCTGAACGTGCAGACCCACGCAGGCAGGTTGTACGACGTGGATACGCGCCTGCGGCCGGACGGATCGAAGGGGCTGCTGGTCGCCAGCGTCGATGCGTTCGAGGCATACCAGCGGGACCGTGCATGGACCTGGGAACACCAGGCGCTGTTGCGCGCCCGCCCGGTGGCGGGTGATGCGCGGCTTGGCGCCGCCCTTGCGGGCATCCGGCGCGAGATCCTCGGCGCCCCGCGTGACGCCGCGCGCGTTCGCGCCGACGTGGGCGCCATGCGTGCACGCTGGCGCGGCGAGCGGGACCGTTCCGACGCCGATCATGTCGACCTGAAGCAGGGCGTGGGCGCGCTCATCGACATCGAGTTCATCCTGCAGGGCATGGTCCTCGGGCACGCGGCCGCGCATCCGTCGGTGCTCGACACGCATGCCAGCAGCACGTTGATCGACGTGTTGCGCGAGGCGGGGCTGTTCACCCAGGCCCAGGCCGACACCTTGCACCTCGCGCATGCGGACCTCCTGCAGATGGGGCTCGCCTGCACGCTCGACCTGCGTCCGCGCATCGCCGCGCGCACGCCGGCCCTGGACGCGTTGTGCGCCGGGGTGGAGCAGGTCGCGGCCGAGCTGGGCTTCGATTTCTCCGGGCGTGCCGAGGCGGCGGCGCAGGGTGCCTGAATTCGATGCACGGCGTTATGCTGTCCGGCCGTTCCACGACACGATCCCGATGACCCGAACCCCGTTGCTGATCGACACCGACCCCGGCGTGGACGACGCGCTGGCCATCCTGATGGCGCACGAGCATGCCGATGTCACCGCGTTGACGGTGGCCGCGGGCAATGTCGGGCTCGACCACACCGTGCGCAATGCCCGCACGCTGGTGCAACTGATCGGCGCGGCGACGCCGGTGCATCCCGGTTGTCCGTCGCCATTGGTGCGTGCTCCGGACGAGGACGCGGCCTTCGTCCACGGTGCCGACGGCTTCGGCGACGTCGGCTTCGCCGAGCCCTCGCATCCCACGCAGGCCGAGCACGCCGCGCTCGCCCTGGTCCGCCTGACCCGCGAGCGCCCAGGCGAACTGACGCTCGTGGCGCTCGGGCCGCTGACTAACCTCGCCCTGGCCATCCGTCTCGACCCGGCGTTCCCGTCGCGCGTGAAGCGCCTGGTCGTCATGGGGGGCGCTGTCACCGGTCATGGGAACACAGGCAAGGTCCCCGCCGAATTCAACATCGGTTTCGATCCCGAAGCGGCCCACGTGGTGTTCGAGGCATTCGAGATGTTCGACCTCGTGGACTGGGAAGCCACGGTGCGTCATGCCTTCGCAGACGAGGTCTACGAGGAATGGATAGCCTCTGGCGACAACCGGGCGGTATTTTTCGAGAAGATCTTCGGCACCGCGCGCCGCTTCAACGCCGAGCACGAGCGCACGGGCTTCATCGCGGCGGACGCCCTGGCGATGGCCGTGGCCCTCGACCCGTCCATGGTCGTGCGGGCCGAGACCCGCCATGTGGCGATCGAGCTAGACGGCCGGCTGACCCGCGGCGCCACGGTGGTCGACTGGCACCGGCGCCTCGGCGGCCGGGCCAACGCCAGGATCGTGCTGGACGTGGACCAGGACCGCTTTCGCGAACTGATCGCCGGGGCGCTGGGCGCCCGCTGAGTCGCCCGCCCTCGTGGCCGCCTGCCATCATGGGCTCTGCCTGCCCCGTGGCTGCCAGACCCCATGCCCTGGTGGGCTTTGGCATACCCTGTGGGAGCCGATTCATCGGCGATCCCGCGGCAGCGGGCCAGTTCCAGGTAAGCCCCCGTCGCCGCTGAAGCGGCTCCCACAACAGAAGCGGCCCCCTCGGGTGCCAACATGGGCGAGGCTTGCCGTGGCCGGCTCGGCTGGTTACAATGCCGCTCTTTTCACCCCGCTATTTCTCAGGTTCAAGCCATGAAAGAGAACATCCATCCGAAGTACCAGCCGGTGGTCTTCCAGGACCTGTCGTCGGATTTCGCGTTCCTGACGCGTTCGACGATGTCCAGCAAGGAGACCGTCAAGTGGGAAGACGGTAACGAATACCCGGTGATCAAGCTCGATATCAGCAGCCATTCGCACCCGTTCTACACGGGCAAGCAGAAGACGCTCGACATCGGCGGCCGCGTCGACAAGTTCCGCCAGCGTTACGGCAAGAAGTAATACCGGGAAATCCGCGCGCCGCCTGCGGGGTGGCGTTTCGCGAGGATCGACAGACACGGGGCGAGCCCACGGCTTGCCCCGTGTCTTTTTGCGTCCACGAATTGCCCGTTGGTCGAACGGACGTTCGAACAGCCTCTGTGCGATAATGGGGAACTTCGGCTGCACGTAGTGGCCGGTACGACGCCTTCCCCAGGGTGCCGTTTCCCCAAAATCGCCGAGAAGAAGAGGAGCTCGCCGTGTCCGACGCCAAAACCGTCAAATTGGTCGATGAATCCAACAAGCCCGTGAGTGAACTGCCGGTCATCGGCGGCACGCTCGGCGCCGAGTGCGTCGACATCGGCACGTTGTACAAGGACACCGGCTACTTCACCTACGATCCGGGCTACGGCAGCACCGCCAGCACCAAGAGCGCCATCACCTACATCGACGGCGACAAGGGTGTCCTGCTGTATCGCGGCTACCCGATCGAACAGCTCGCCGAGAAGTCCACCTTCCTCGAGACCTCGTACCTGCTGCTCAATGGCGAACTGCCCAGCAAGGCCGAGTTCGCGAAGTTCGAGCACGACATCACGCATCACTCGATGATGCACGAGAACCTCAAGTTCTTCCTGCGCGGCTTCAACCACGACGCGCACCCGATGGCCATGCTTGCCGGCTCGATCGCTTCGCTTTCGGCGTTCTACCACGACAAGCTCGACGTCGATAACCCGGAAGACCGCAAGCTCGCCGCCATCCGCCTGATCGCGAAGATGCCGACGATTTCCGCCGCCATCTACCGCCACTCGATCGGTTGGCCGACGCGTTATCCGCGCAACAACCTCGAATACGTCACGCGCTTCCTGCACATGATGTTCGAAGTGCCGAGCGAGCCGCTGGAACTGAACCCGGTCGTCGCCAAGGCGCTCGACCTGCTCTTCATCCTGCACGCCGACCACGAGCAGAACGCCTCCACCTCCACGGTCCGCCTGGTCGGTTCGACGGGTGCCAATCCCTACGCGTCGATCGCCGCTGGCATCACCGCGCTCTGGGGTCCGGCCCACGGTGGTGCGAACGAAGCCGTGCTCAAGCAGCTCGAGGAAATCGGTTCGGCCGACAAGGTCGAGACGGCCGTCAAGCGTGCGAAGGACAAGAACGACTCCTTCCGCCTGATGGGCTTCGGTCACCGGGTGTACAAGAACTTCGACCCGCGCGCCAAGATCATCCGCGAAATGTGCCACAAGGTGCTCAACGAACTCGGCGTCAACGACCCGTTGCTCGACGTCGCGATGAAGCTGGAGGAAGCCGCGCTGAAGGACGATTACTTCGTCGAGCGCAAGCTCTACCCGAACGTCGACTTCTACTCGGGCATCATCTACAAGGCGCTCGGCATCCCGACCGAGATGTTCACCGTGATGTTCGCCATCGCGCGCACGTCCGGCTGGATCTCGCACTGGATCGAGCAGCACGAGACCCCGGGATCGCGCATCGGCCGCCCGCGCCAGATCTACACCGGCGCCGACGTTCGCGACTACGTTCCGAACGACAAGCGCTAAGAAAAAAAGCCCCGCGAAAGCGGGGTTTTTTTGCCCGGTGCCAGGGAAAGAAGCACTCCGGTGGGAAATTCACCCCAACGGGAGAATCATTTCCGTGGGAGCCGACTTTGTCGGCGATGGCTGCTTGCCTCAGCCCAGGAAGGATCTTGTGGGAGCCGACCCTGTCGGCGATGGGTGCTTGCCTGAACCTGGCCCGCTATCGCGGGATCGCCGACAAGGTCGGCTCCCACCAAAGCCGGCTCCCACCAATCGGTTCCCACCACCAATCGGTTCCCAGCAAGAAGCCGGCTCTCGCCAAGAGAGCCGGCACGATCTATTTCTCCGTCAAGACGACGCGTTGAAGGCGGCGATGTCCTCTTCCGCCAACAGCTCCTGCACCATGGCCGCCGTGGCACGGCGCATCGGCCGTTCGTCCACGCGATCCAGTGGCGCCTGGCGCAGCGCATCCATCGGCAACACGGTCAGGTCGAAAGGAATCCCGTCGGCACCGAACAGCAATACCGGATGTTCGCTTTGGGCGGTGCCCGACCAGCGCAGTCGCCGCGTCTGGGTTTCCAGGGGGATGCCTCGCTCGCGCAGGAACAGGCCAGGGGCTTCCGGATCGTCACTGAAGACATGCAGGCATACGGCGGAATGCTCGTCCGCCGTGCCTTCGAGAACGGCGCCGACCAGGCGGGTGTCGAATCCGCGCAGGAAGTGCATGGCCTCCACCGCGGCTTCGCGCCGGGCCCGCAGGGCCTGCGGTTGCGAATCGCCATGGAACAGGCGCTGGTGTTCGCGCAGCGCGTCCTCGATCTCGTTGTTGCGGGGCAGGGCCTGTGTGTCGACGATGCCGAGCCGTTCGGCGGCCTTCACCTTCGCATGGTGGAAATCCCGGATACCGTGCTCGCTCATCAGGCGTGCCGCCTCCTGGGCGACGAGGACGCGATTGCGCTGCGTCCGGTCCTGGGCATGGATCCTGTGGTGTTCGCCTCGTGCCATGACTCACCCCCGTATGGTGTGAACGTGTGCCAGACGCGCGATCGCTGGCTCGGCGCGCGCGTCAGAAGATGTCGTAGGCGTGTTCCTGCTGTTCCTCCTGCTGTTTTTGTGTCGCCTGCTCGCGAAGACGGTCGACGTCCTCGACCTTCATGATCTCGTTCATGCCGCCCGGCGAGGGCAGGCCGGAACCCGGGTCGATCTGCACCGTGGCGATACCCGGCGGCATGGCCAGCATGTGCGATGGCTTGTCCTTGAGGAACGCGCCCATGTAGTCCATCCAGATGGGCAGCGCGGCCTTGGCGCCGAACTCACCACGTCCCAGCGAACTGAAGTCGTCGAAGCCGACCCAGACCGCCGTGGACACGTCGCCGTTGAAGCCGACGAACCAGGCGTCACGGTGGTCGTTGGTGGAACCGGTCTTGCCCGCGATGTCGTCACGGCCCAGGGCCTTCGCCGCGGCACCGGTGCCACGCTTCACCACATCCTGCATCAACGAGGTGACGAGGTAGTCGTTGCGTACGTCGATCACGTGCGGCGCCAGCTTCGGCGCTTCCGAAGCGCTGGCATGGGCATCGGCGGGAAGCACGGCGTCGCCGGTGCCGCTGCCCGCCGCCGTGCTCGAGGTCGCCGGACGCGCGGGAATCAAGGCGGACGAAGCCTGCGTCGGTGGCCCCGGCGGAGTCGGGTTCAACAGGCGCTCCTGGCATTCCGCACAGGCCCGCTCGGGATTGGCCAGATAGACGGGGTTGCCGTCGCGGTCGTCGATCCGGGAGATGAAATACGGCGTGACGAGATAGCCGCCATTGGCGAACACCGCGTAGCCACGGGCCATGCTCATCGGCGACACGGACGCCGTGCCGAGCGCCAGCGAAAGGTTTTGCGGCAGTGCGTCCGGCGTGAAGCCGAACCGGGTCATGTAGTCACGCGCGAAGCGCAGGCCGATGGCATCGAGCAAGCGTACCGAGACCAGGTTCTTCGACTTCACCAGGGCCTCGCGCAGGCGCATCGGGCCGTCGAACTTGTTGTCGTCGTTGGCCGGCGTCCACATGCCGTCCGGGCGCGAAGGATCGGGGAAGGCCACGGGGGCGTCGTTGACGATGGATGCCGGCGTGAAGCCACGCTCGAAGGCCGCCGAATACAGGTAGGGCTTGAAGCTGGAGCCCGGCTGACGGGCGGCCATCACGGCGCGGTTGAACTTCGAGCGCACGAAGCTGAAACCGCCTACCAATGCGCGCACGGCACCATCTTCCGGATCCAGCGAGACCAGGGCGGCCTGCACGGCGGGGATCTGGGTGAGGCGCCATTCGAGCCGGGCCGGCTCCGCCTTGGGCGCCGGTGCCTCCTTGCCTTCTTCCGCGGCGCCGCTGGCCACGTCCTCGTTCACGTCGTCTTTCGCCGCGCGGAACAGGCGGACGACATCGCCGCGCTTGAGCACGGCATCCACGCGGGTCGGTGCCGCGCCGGCGCGCCCTTCGTTGACATAAGGCCGTGCCCAGGCCATGGACTCCAGGCTGAGCGTGACCGTCTCCTTGGGCGAGAGGTACACCTTGGCCTCCTTTGCGCCAGTCTCCGTGACGATGCCAGGCATCATGCCCGCGACGCTCGTGTAGCCGGCGAGAACGCGGTCATAGTCCTCCGGGCCGGCCTGCGCAGGCAACTCTTCGTGGCCCTCGGGACCGCGATAGCCATGTCGGCGATCGTAGGCCGAGAGGCGGCCGCGCAAGGCCTCGTTGGCGGCGGCCTGGCTGTCGCTGGGCACCGTCGTATGCACGACGTAGCCCTCGGTCAAGGCTTCGTTGCCGAATTTCTCCAGCACCTGCTGGCGGACCATCTCCGCCAGGTACGGGGCGTCCACCTCGATCTGCTGTTCGTGCGGGAAGGCGTCGTTGGGCTCCTTGATCGCCTCGTCGTATTCGGCCTTCGTGATGAAGCGGTTGGACAGCATCTGGCCGAGCACCCAGTCGCGGCGGGCGAGCAGGCGCTTGGGATTGTTCAGTGGATTGACCACCGAAGGAAGCTGGAAGGTCGAGGCGAGGGCGGCGCTTTCGGCAACGGTGAGTTGATCCAGCGTCTTCCCGTAGTAATACGAGGCCGCCGCCGCCAGGCCATAGGAACGGTGTCCCAGGAACATCTTGTTGATGTAGAGCTCCAGGATCTGGTCCTTGCTGAGCTCGTTTTCCATGCGCAGGGCGATGAACATCTCCGTCAGCTTGCGCGAATAGAGCTTCTCCGGGCTGAGGAAGAAGTTTCGCGCCACCTGCTGGGTGATGGTCGATCCGCCCGGCCCCTTGTCACCGCCGGAGAGGATCACGTGGATGCCGGCGCGGGCGATGCCGTGCCAGTCGACGCCCGGATGGCTATAGAAATCGGCGTCCTCGGCCGATAAGACGGCATTCTTGAGGCGTGCCGGCACGTCGGCGATGCGCACGGGGATGCGCCGGGTTTCGCCGAAGGAGGCGATCAGGCGGCCGTCGGAACTCAGGACACGGAGCGGAACCTGCATGTGGTAGTCGCGCAGGACGGCGACGGACGGCAGGCGCGGCGCCAGGAGCCAGTAGGCGACGCCCACGGCGCCAACCACGAACAGGATGCCGGCCAGGGCGAGGTACAGCGCATAGCGCAGCAGACGCTTGAGGATTCGCATGGAGGGGGAGGGGTCACCGCCGTATGGGTCGTGGCGGAGTATAGAAC
>NZ_JBPGXU010000090.1:0-16355 GCF_056755675.1 Luteibacter sp. KNZ12-1A
GGCCGCCGGGGGGCGTACCCACCCCGCCGCTTCGACCGGAGCGCGCGCCCCGCCGACCCCTCCGGCTTATGGCGGGGCGCGGGGGCACTGGCTTTCGAGGTGCCCTTGCTCCGCGGCGCGACGAAACCAGTGGGCCGCGCGCAGCCGGTCCTGGGCGACGTGGTCGCCTTCGGCAAACATCTGCGCCACCACGAATTGCGCCTGCGCATCGCCCAGCTGGGCTTCCCGCTCCATCCGGCCGAACTTCTGCAGGGCGTCCATCTCGGCGACGAAACGACGGTCGCCGAGCACGCTGCCCGTTTTCCCCTCCGACATACCGTTCCCCCTGAAACGCTGTCGATCGTGGGGCGCATCATAGGGGCAGAAGTGGAACCTGGGTATCGGCCTTTTTGGCGGGGTCCCCCAGGGGCCTCCGGTGCCACCGGGGGCCCTGAAGCAACCGATCTTCAACGCAACGATGAAACTGATGGCGCGGTTCATGGGTTTTTCGCCCGGGCCGGAGGGAGGACGATGGGGCATTCCCAACGGAGAGCCCCCTGTGAAAGCGATCGTCTACACCCAGCACGGCCTGCCCATCGACGACCCGAACGCCCTCGTCGAGATCGATCTGCCGCAGCCCGTGCCGGGTCCGCGAGACCTGCTGGTCGCCGTCCGCGCCGTGTCCGTGAATCCGGTCGACACCAAGGTCAGGAACAACATGCCGGTGACGGAACCGCGCACCCTCGGTTTCGACGCCGTGGGTACCGTGGCCGCGGTCGGTACCGATGTCACCCTGTTCAAGGAAGGCGACGACGTGTTCTACGCCGGCTCCCTGCTACGCCCGGGCAGCAACGCACGCTTCCAGCTCGTCGACGAACGCATCGTGGGCCGCAAGCCGCGCAGCCTGGGCGACGCCGACGCGGCCGCCCTGCCGCTGACCGCGATCACGGCATGGGAGATGCTGTTCGACCGCCTGAAGATCGCCGAAGGCGGCAACCACGGCGAGTCGATCCTCATCATCGGCGCCGGTGGTGGCGTGGGCTCCATCCTCGTGCAACTGGCCCGTCGCCTGACCGGGCTCAAGGTCATCGGCACCGCTTCGCGCGAGGAGACGGCGAACTGGGTGCGCGACCTCGGCGCGCATCACGTGATCGATCACGGCAAGCCGTTGGCGCCACAGCTGGAGGCGCTCGGCATCGGACAGGTCGACCACCTCGTCAGCCTCACCCACACCGATGCGTACTACGAACAGATCGTCGAGATCGTGAAGCCGCAGGGCCAGTTCGGGCTCATCGACGATCCGGCGTCGCTCGACGCGACCAAGCTCAAGCGCAAATCCATTTCATTGCATTGGGAATCGATGTTCACCCGTTCGACGTACCAGACGCCGGACATGGCCAGGCAGCACGACCTGCTCGACCGCGTGGCGGAACTGGTCGATAGCGGCGTGTTGCGCACCACGGTCGGCGAGCACTTCGGCGCGATCACGGCGGAGAACCTTCGCCGAGCGCACAAACTGATCGAAAGCCACAAGGCGAAGGGCAAGATCGTGCTCGAAGGATTCTGATCGCACCCGGGCCGGCGGTGCCGATTCTTGACATCGTATTCACGCGTTGCGGGGCTATGTGCATCGGAGACCTTCTTCCCGCAAGCGAGCGACATGGCCACTGCACGCCCCCTCGTCGTCCTTCTCGTGGAGGACGACGACCTCATCCGCGAACTCACCGCGATGATCCTCGAAAACGAGGGTCATCACGTGCATACGGCGCCCGACGGCGACACCGCCGAACGATGGTTGCAGACGGAAAAAGCGGATGTCCTGTTCACCGACCTGCGCATGCCCGGCTCGCTATCCGGCCAGGACCTGGCCATGCGCCACGCGGACATGGCTGTCGTGGTGACCTCGGGCGAACTGAAGGAACAGCATCCCTGGCTGGGCGAAGGCATGACTTATCTGGCCAAGCCTTACGACCGCAAGGCATTGTTGGCGGCGGTGGAACGCGTGCTGGCTTGATGCCGATGCGGCCACGCGTCGTGATTTGAAACTTCCCGTTGCCCCGCTACCTGGAAGCCTTCATGGCCTCGCCGTTCAGGCCTTGTCGATAACCCGGGATATCTTCCCGGCCGCGAAGCGGAATTCCGACGTGCCACGCATTTCGATGACCGTGCCCGCGCCGGGACCGTCGGGAATATCGTCGGCGATCTCGCCATGGAACTGGATGTCCGCGATCACCCTGTCGCCGGCTTCGCCAACCTCGCGCAACTCGGTCACGAACTGCTGGCGCGAAGCGAACATCGCCGCGCCGACCCGTGCCAGCTTCTCGAAATCCGCCTTCCCATCGGTCGCGATGCTCAACTCACCGCCGCTGTGGTGCTCGAAGCGCACGTCGTCGGACAAGGTGGCAAGCATGCCCTCGATGTCGAAGCGGTTGTACGCGTCGAGGTAAGCCTCGATCAGCGCGATATGGGCGGGGTCGATCATGCGGGGTGGCTCCGGGACGGGATAAGTGTTCGCCTTCTGGCGAGATAGTACAGGGCGCTGCGCGCCATCGCCGCTGAAGCGGCTCCCACAGAACTGGTGGGAACCCTGTGGGAGCCGACCTTGTCGGCGATTCCGCGGCAGCGGACCGGCGGCGGCGAGCCCCAAGCGGCGATCCCGCCTTGCCGTCACCCCACCCCTGCCCGTATGGTGCCCGCTTCCGTCCCGAGCCGAGCCGAATGCCGATGAGCCACGTGCCTGAGCAGTCACCCGAGCACCTCAGGCGTAGCCTGTCGAACCGCCACCTGCAGCTGATCGCCATCGGCGGTGCCATCGGCACCGGGTTGTTCATGGGGTCGGGGAAGACGATCAGCCTCGCCGGCCCGTCCATCCTTTTCGTCTACCTCATCATCGGCGTGATGCTGTTCTTCGTCATGCGCGCGATGGGCGAACTACTGCTCTCCAACCTCGGCTACAAGTCCTTCATCGACTTCTCCACCGACCTGCTCGGCCCGTGGGCCGGTTTCTTCTGCGGCTGGACCTACTGGTTCTGCTGGATCATCACGGCGATCGCCGACGTCATCGCCATCGCCTCGTATGCGCAATTCTGGTTCCCCGGCCTCGCGCCATGGATACCCGCGGTGCTTTGCGTACTCCTCCTGCTGACGCTGAACCTCACCACGGTCCGGCTCTTCGGCGAACTGGAATTCTGGTTCGCCCTGATCAAGATCATCGCCATCTGCGCGCTCATCGTCACCGGCTTCGGCATGGTCGCCTGGAGCTTCCGCTCGCCCGATGGCCACGTGGCCTCGCTGACCAACCTGTGGAGCGACGGCGGCATGTTCCCGATGGGCATCGGTGGGTTCTTCGCCGGCTTCCAGATCGCGGTGTTCGCCTTCGTCGGCATCGAGCTGGTGGGCACCACCGCCGCCGAGACGGCCGACCCGGAACGCAACCTGCCCAAGGCGATCAACTCGATCCCCGTGCGCATCATCCTGTTCTACGTGCTCGCCCTGGTGGTGATCATGGCGGTGACGCCGTGGCGCCAGGTGCTGCCGGGCAAGAGCCCCTTCGTGGAACTGTTCGTGCTGGCGGGCATTCCCGCCGCCGCCAGCCTGATCAACTTCGTCGTGCTCACCTCGGCCACCTCGTCGGCCAACAGCGGCATCTTCTCCACCAGCCGCATGCTCTACGGCCTGGCCGAGGAAGACCACGCGCCGTCGACCTTCAAGCGCCTGTCGAAGGCCGCCGTGCCGTCGCGCGGCCTGCTGTTCTCGTGCATCTGCCTGCTTGGCGGCGCGATGCTGGTGTACGTGATCCCGAACCTGGTCACGGCGTTCACCCTGGTGACGACACTGGCCGCGATCCTCTTCATGTTCGTCTGGTCGCTGATCCTCATCGCCTACATCGCCTACCGGAAGAACCGGCCGGAACTGCATGCGGTGTCCAGCTACAAGATGCCCGGCGGCGTGGTCATGTGCTGGGTGTGCCTGGTGTTCTTCGCCTTCGTGCTGGTCCTGCTGGCCCTGGAAAGCGACACGCGCCAGGCCCTGATCGCCAGCCCGGTGTGGTTCGCGATCCTTGGTATCGGCTACGCGCTACGCCGTCGCAAGGCCTGACCGACAGAAGCATCGGTTTCCAGCGGGAACCGCTCCGGTGGGATCAGCTTCGGTGGGATCAGCTCTGGTGGGAGCCGACCTTGTCGGCGATCCCGCGGCAGCGGGCCAGATGACGACAAGCACCCATTGCCGACAAGGTCGGCTCCCACCAGGGCCCGTCAGCCGCCGCGTTTCGAGGGAGCGGCGGCGGCCAATTCGAGCCGCTGCTGCACGGCCGGCAAGCCGGACAAATCGAACGTCAGCGGGAAGAACGACTGCGTGCGCACGTGCAACACCTTCCGCTCGGCCAACAACGCCTCGAAAGCGCGTTTCGCCGGTACGTTGCGCGGGATATAGGTCAAGGTGCCGCGCACGCACTCCTTGCTGAAAGATATCCGCGTACCTTCCACGTCGTAGACCTGCCCCCGGCCCAGCGTGGCCGGCGCGCAGTTCATGCGTTGCGGGATGTCGCGAAAGCCATAGGTGACGCGATGCGTCGCGGGGTTCACGAAGGCGACGAGCGCCAGCTGCGCGCCGTCCTGCGCCGGCAGAAGAAAGCTGCCGCGGCGTTCCATCCAGGACGGCGATGGCGATGCAGCAGGACTCGCCTGCGCGACGGTCGCCAGCAGGAGAGCAGGAACGACGATACGGAACATCCGTGATACGAGGAACATGGGCAACCTCCTTGGCTGGGTGTCACTCGCGGCCCCGCAACCGGGTGACGCCGCCGATATAGCACCAATTTCGAGGGGACGCCATGGAGTCCGGGGAAGTAGGCTTGCCGTGCGCTGCGCCACTTCCGATGGCAGCCGCTCTTGTGGGAGCCGCTTCAGCGGCGATGGGGGCTTGCCTCGACCTGGCCCGCTGCCGCGGGATCGCCGACAAGGTCGGCTCCCACCATGAGCCGTTTCCACCGAGGCTGCGGCGGTCGAGGCTGCGGCGGTCGACGTGCGATCAATGCTGCTCCGGAGGCGGAGGCGGCACGATCGACGACAGCAACAACGGCCCGCGTTTCACCGCGATATAGGCCGAGGCCACCGGTTCCAGCTTGCCGTTTTTCAGGCGCCACGCCGACACCAGCCAGTCGTCGTTGATGCGCCAGCCGATATGGCCGTGGCCGATGAACCCCAGTAAGGACTCGCCGCGGAAGGTGATCGGGAAGAACGTCGCCTCGGGGCCGTAGCCGGTCATCTGGTCGGACGCGATGCCGGTGCCGAAGGCCGGCAGGTCGGGATAGCTCGACGTATCTCCCTTCGGGGCGATGCCGGAAGGCGCGCGTGCGGCGGCGACCAGCGCGTCGTACGCCGACTTCTCCGCACCTTTGAGCGGCCGGTCGAGCGTGCCCGGGATCGGACTGCGCTCGTAGCGGGTGACGGCCGCCATGGCCGCGGTGCTGAAGTCGTCGCAGGGTGACTGTTTGGGCGCGCAGGCACTGCCAACAGGGGCCAACGCGTGGTCGAAGCGAAGGGAGAGTTGGGCATCCGGTCCGAACGCATGGCCTTCCCAGCGGCCGACCTCGATGTTCATTTCGTCGGGCGATGGATTGGACAGCACGGTCGCGATGAAGTCGTTGCCGACACGAGCCATGCCATGCAACGACATGCAGTCCGATGCCCATGCCCCAGGCGCCTTGACCGTGATGGCTTTCTTGCCGTCGATCCGGAACGGCGCCTCCGTCCAGCAGTGAGCCGTACCGCCGACGGAGAACAAGGAGCTGACCGGCGAGCCCTGCAGCTTGCGGTAGCCGGAGGATGCGTCGAGCCCGGCCAAGGCTTCACGCAAGCCCGCGTCCGGTTCGTAAGGGAAGGCCTTGGCATCTTCCACCGGCACGTCGGAGGCGATGGCAATATCCACGCCCGCCTTCGCCAGGTCGCCGAGCACGTCGTATGAGCCGGGAGGCAGGCGCGACGATGAAGCCTGGACCAGGTCCAGCGGCTTCGGCGCCTTGCTGTCGAGGCCACGCAAGAAGGCGATGCGCGACGGATACGACGCCACGTCGGCGGACAAGGGCTTGCCGGGGTGATCGCCGAGGAAGCCGGCCACCGCCTCGTCACGCTGGGCGAGCCAATGCCGCTGGTCGAGTTTCAGCGCGTCCGCCTTGCCGGGGTGGTTCGCCAGCGCGGTGCGGAAGGCATCGCCGAGTTGCCCATCGAGGGTGGAGATCTTCGGCGATGCGCAGATGGCCTTCTCGACCGTCGTGGACGCCTTGGCGCAGTCGAAACCGGCCGCATGGGACCCGAGTGGAAGCGCCAGGAGCAGCGCCGCGGAAACCGTTCGAACCGTCATCGTCATGGGCAGACCTTCCATTGCGCCGGGTGCCGGCTAGCGGCAGGCATTCTAAGAGTTGTCGATGAATCGCGCGGATTTAGATCGAGATGTAGTCTTTCGCCTACAGGAATCCGTCCGAGGTTTCGATATATTCGGCCGGTTCCGACCAGCCAGCCGGGGGGCCGCGCCGCGTCGGGAAAGGGAGAACCATGGCAGTGCTGACATGCATCCAGCGGGGCCGGCAACCGCTTCACGTGCCGGAAGCCGTCCGATGAGCGGCTTCAAACCGGTCAGCCATCGTCATGACGATGCCTTGAGCCGCGTCTCATGGGAAACCTTCGAGCGGTTGGTCGCCGACCACTACCGCGCCGCCGGTTTTCGGGTGGAGCACGTGGGCACCGGCGGCGCCGGCACGAACCGCACCGACGGCGGCATCGACCTCAAGCTGTTCCGCGACCAGGAAATCGTCCTGGTGCAATGCAAGCACTGGAACTGCTGGAAGGTGCCGCACAACGACGTGCACCAGCTCATCGGCGTGATGCACACGGCGGGCGCCACCGGCGCCATCGTCGTCACATCCGGCGAATTCACCGCGGCGGCGATCGAGGCCGCGGCGAAGTTCCGGCACATTCGCCTGATCGATGGCAAGACGATACGCGCCATGCTCGGCCCGGTGGAGGAACCGGCCATGCCACATGCCTCGCTGGAGGACATGCCGGCCTGGATTCGCGAGACACGGCGAGCCCGCACATCCCGTACGAACCGCTCGCCGGTCATCGCCGCCGTGGGCGCCGTCGTCACCATGGCGGTGGCACTGGCGGTGCTGTACAGCTACTACATCCGCGAGATCCACGTGGCCCAGGTCGAGGCATTGCGCGCGACGATGGCGCGAACCGCCAATGAGGTGGCACAGGCGCGCCGTGCTCCGGCCACGCTCCCCGCGCTCACCTCGCAACGGCCCATGAGCACGATCAACGGGCGCCCGGCGATCGTCCACGACACACCGATGAACAAGGCCGATATCGCGGCATGGGAAGCGAAGAACGCCGAGTCGATGCGCATCATCGAGAAGACGACGCCTTCGCTTCCGCCGTGATCGTTAAAGCGCTCAGGAGATCAACGCATGCCGCACGGCAGGCACGCGCTGAACGGAGGGCGCGAGGTCGAGCAGGTCTTTCAGTTGCCGCGTCTCGTCCACCGGGCTACGCCCGAACAGGCGCTTGAACTCGCGACTGAACTGCGAGGCGCTCTCGTAGCCGACGCGCTCGGATGCCGTGGCCGCGCTGAGGCCGCTGCGAACCATCAGCAGGCGCGCATGATGCAGCCGCATCGCCTTGATGTACTGAATGGGCGACGTGGTGGTCACCGCCTTGAAGTGCGTGTGGAAGGTCGGCACGCTCATGTTCGCCTCGCTGGCGAGGGTGGCGACATCGAGCGGACGCGCGTACTCCGTATGGATGCGACGCAACGCCTTCGCGATCCGCCCGAAGTGACCGCCCTGTGTCAGCGCCGCGCGTAAGCCGCCGCCCTGCTCGCCGGTCAATACGCGATAGGTGATCTCGCGCACGATGCCAGGCGCCAGCAGGCGTGCTTCCACGGGATCGGAAAGCACTTCGAGCAGCCGCAACGCGGCATCGCCGAGACGGTCGTCCAGGGGCGTGGCGAACAGGGTGGCCGGCCGCACATCCGCTTGCGGACGAAGGTCGTCCACGGCAAGCACCAGTTCGGCGGTCGTCGCGAGATCGATGCGAATGGCGACACCCAGCATCGGTTCCTCCACGCTGGCCTCCGTCTCGATCTCGAAGGGCAACGGCACCGCCAGTGCGAGGTAGTGCTGCGCATCGTAGACGTAGGTCTGCCCGCCATGGAAACCACGCTTGCGGCCTTGCGCCACGATGACGATGCTCGGCTCGTACAAGGCCGGCGTGCGCACCAGGGGTCGGTTGGAACGCATGAAGGCGACACCGTCCACGGCGGATAGCGTATAGCCCTCCGAGGGCGCCAACCGGACGATCAGGTCGGCCATGCGGGCGCGGCGGGCTTCGGTGGAACCGGGCTGGGACATGACGAGACAGGGTGGTCGGAGGCGATAGGAATGGGATATACGCTCGCGCCATAGGCGAGTCAACCTTTCGTAATCCATAGGAATAGGCAAGAACGGGCAAGGATCCGGTCTTAGCGCCGGATGCCCTCCTGCCTAGCATGGCCCCATCGAAAACCACGGGGCCATCGCCATGAACATGCAAGCATCCAAGGTCATCCTCATCACCGGCGCCAGCAGCGGTATCGGCGAAGCGACCGCCCGCCACCTGGTCCGCCAGGGCCACCGCGTCGTGCTGGGCGCGCGCCGGATCGAGCGCCTGCAAGCGCTCGCCGAAGAACTCGCCAGGGAGCCTGGCCGCGTCGCCTACCGTGCCCTGGACGTTACCCGCTTCGACCAGATGCAGGCCTTCGCCGATTTCGCCGAATCGACCTTCGGCCCCGTCGACGTCATCGTCAACAACGCCGGCGTCATGCCGCTCTCGCCGCTCAACGCCCTGAAGCTGGGCGAGTGGAACCGCATGATCGACGTGAACGTGCGTGGCGTGCTGCACGGCATCGCCGCCGTATTGCCGGGCATGGAAGCACGGCGCCGCGGGCACGTCATCAACGTCTCGTCGATCGGCGGCCATGCCGTCTCGCCGACCGCCGCCGTGTACTGCGCCACGAAGTACGCCGTTCGCGCCATCTCCGATGGCCTGCGCCAGGAAACCGACTGCATCCGTGTCACGGTGGTGTCACCCGGCGTCGTCGAGTCCGAACTCGCCGATACGATCTCCGACGAAGCCACACGCGATGTGGTGAAAGCCTTCCGCCGCGTCGCCATCCAGCCCGATGCCATCGCACGCGCAATCGGCTATGCGATCGAACAGCCCGACGACGTGGACGTGAGCGAGCTTATCGTGCGGCCGACGGCGAGCCCTCATTGAGGTGCTGGCGGCCAGCGACCAATGTATGTACAATGTGTATACAACTGAGGATCTCACATGACCGCCACCGCCCGCCAAACCACCATCAATCTGCGCGCCAAGGCGCCCCAGCGCAGTCTGATCGACCAGGCGGCCCGAGTCGCTGGAAAGAGCCGCACCGACTTCATGCTGGAGGCGGCCTGCGAGAAGGCCCAGCAGGTGCTGCTGGACCAAACCGTTTTTGATCTGGACGCCGCCCGCTTCAAGCGCTTTCAGGCTCTGCTGGATGCACCCGTCGAACAAGGTGCTGCTCTCCGTAAGCTGCTGCGCCGCCAAGCCCCGTGGGAGGCGTGAAACGGCCGAGGCTCCAAGCGCCGGCACCGCTTACCGAGACGCACCGGCTGGATAGCTTTCGCTGCGCCGAGCCTGTACTGGATAGTTGGCTTAAACAACGCGCCCGGCGCAATCAGCAGGACGGCGCCTCACGCTGCTTCGTAGTGTGCGCTGGCGAGGATGTGGTGGGTTACTACGCCTTGGCCGCCGGCGCCGTTTCACATGCCCAAGTTCCGGGAAGCGTCCGCCGCAACATGCCCGAGCCAATACCCGTCGTAGTGCTGGGCCGATTGGCCGTGCACGAGGACTGGTCCGGGCAAGGCCTCGGCGCCGGACTACTCAAGGACGCCGTGCTGCGCGCGCTGCGGCTGTCGGAGGAGTTGGGCATCCGCGCCTTGCTGTGCCACGCCCTCCACGACGACGCCAAAAGCTTTTACATGCACCACGGCTTCGTGGAATCCCCGATTGAGCCTATGACGGTGATGCTGAATCTGACAAAGGTGCCGGCGATCAAGTGACCGCCTTTAGTTAACGCGGCAATCCGTTTAATGACATAGACCCTATGCGACCAACGACGAGCCCCGTTAGGGGACTCGTTCTCATGACGGCTACAGAGTGTCATCACGTACTCGGACTCAGTAAATGCTGAACGATGTTGTGGAAGTGCTTTTCGGCCACGCCCACTCCGTGACACGGATGGCGAACGTACCATTTCCCTTACCGGTGGCATCCCATACGCGCTCTTCGCCTTGCGCCGCCTGACCGTTTCTACAAGTGGCCCAGCCGCTGCCGTTTCGGCAGACGAGACGTGACGAGACCTCTCGAAGCTGGGCCCCGTTCATGGTCGCATATGCCTGACCGCGTCCTGCCTCGCGCGTGGTCACAAGAACGGGATTTCCTCCATGGTGTCTCGAAACAGAATTCCCTCCGGCGATAAATTCGTTACCACCCAGGGCAGATTTCACCTGGATGACCTGCACACTAGCCGCACAGGGCAGGGCCATCGCACCGGACAACGCAAGACAGAACATTCGCTTCACGTGTTTCTTCCAAGGACCACAGCCGATTGCTGCGCGTGCACTCTATTAGTCCAAACCGCTAAACAAATTCAGAGATCGTCCTGTTCAAGCAGGAAGCATCGCCATATTTTTGGTAAGCCCGCCCCCACAGGATCACAACACGACGCCTTGGCTTGCCGTCATGTAGGCCAAGGCCGCGTCGTTCTCTACATACCCCTCGAAGGCATCGCCTTTGCTTCCCTTGGAGGCCGCATCAGCGGCGTCAAGGAGACAACGCGTGTACACGATGATGCCTGCGTCCGTTCCACCCAGTCCGTCACTCGAACCATCCGCGAACCGGGCGGAGAAAAATAATGCAGTTACGAAAGCAGAGGCCATGACATCGAATGGGATCGAGCGCATCGACTTCGCGCACATGACGCTGAAGACAGTGGAAGCGACCGTGAATGATCTATATTTCAGCGGTCGCATTACGTTTGATGAGCTGTCCGCGATCATGCAAGTCGTGATCCTACCAATCGATGGGATAGCCGGCTCGGACGAATGGAACGCAACGCCGGCGCATATCAACCGTGACGATATCGATGCGTGGATCGATGCCGCGACCAAGCGGGGTTCACACCACGAGGCTGCGACGTATCGACGAGCGAGGGCGCTTATCGATGCGCTCGATGGACAACCGCTGCGGTTGTCGGTGACGGCTTGATCGTTCACGGCAGGAAGGCGACGCCACGCAGGCGCCGCCTTCCTTCAAGCTCAGAACGCCCAGCCAAGGCTCAACCGAGCCGACTGGTCCTTCGCGTCCCCCGCGAACTGCCCGCTATACGTCGCATCGATGGTGACGCTCGGCGCAGGCCGGAACCGCAGGCCCGCGGTGACCACGCCCGCATCGTCGGCGATGGGAACGCCCTGGATGTCGAAGCTCGTGCCGGTGCCGGCGAAGCGCATGCGTGCGGTGGAGTCGACGTCGCCCCAGGCATGGCGCCAGCCCAGGCTGCCGAAGACCGCGGTGCCGGTGTCGCCCAGCTTCACCTCGCCGCGCAGACCGAGCGTGCCGAAGGTCTGGTGCGAGCGGTCCGCGTCGACATCGAGGGCACCGATCGAACCGCGCTCATGGACGGTCGGCGTGCGCAGCTGTTGGTAGGCCACATTGACGAACGGCGCCCACGAGCCGCGCGTACCGTCGATGACGTAGGCGCCTTCGACGTAGCCTTGCGCGGCGTGCGCATCGTCATCGCTACCGATGCGGGTCGAGAGATCGCCTATGGTGGCCGTGCGATGCGTGCGGATCTTCTGCTGGCCGTACAAGGCGCCCGCCTGCCACTGGAAGGCGTCCTCGCGCCCACCGGCATACAACCCGGCGGTGCGCGTGCGTACGTCAGCGGAAGCATCGCGCGCAGGCGTCGAGGCCGATATCTGTCCCGTGCCGAGCGCGAAGCCGACGCGTGTGGTCGACCCCACCACCGTGTCCGCACCCACCAGCAAACCGCCGCCATTCGTGCTCGTGCGCGCGGCATTGCCATCGCCGTCGTGATGGCCCCAGTGCCCCCAGGCGGATGCCCAGGCCGAGACCCCCTCGCCGTCGCGGGCGGCGTCGGCATCGAGCAGATGGTTGTTGATGGCTTCGCGCTGATAGCGCTGGTCGTCCGCGATGGCCGTACGCGTGCCGGCGTGGATTTCGCCGGAAAGGCTGTCGAACGCGGCACGTGCACTGGCCGCATCGAGCCGGAGGATCTCGTCGTAGATGGATGCACCGGCACCGAGCGCTTCCGTCGCGCCCGCCGTGGCACGCTGGTTGCGAGTGAGCGCCACATCCGGGAAGGCCACGGCATTCCGGCTGAGCGTGAGGTTCACGTCGTTCGCCGTATACGCCAGCGACGGGGTGAGGAAAGCGAGGTCCGTGGAGACGGCAGCGAACGTACCGCTTACGCCATGGGCTGCGGAGAGGATCGTATACGTGGTGGACGTGCCCCAGTTGCCGCCCGTGCCCAGGCTCACCACCGAGCCACCCGCGAGGCTGGCGTGGCCGGTGACATCGATGCGATCGCCCTGCCCCGCATCCGTGACATCCACGGTGTAGCGCGTGCCGGCGGCCATGGTGAAGTCACCCGTGAACGAGAGCGTCGCAGGCACGCCTGCACCGCCGGGCGACACTTCGGCACCCGATTGCAATGCGACACTGCCGCCGGTGCCCGTGCCGGTAAGGACGGTACCGCTGGCCATCGACAGGTTACCGCCGAGCTTGCCGTCCAACCGCAGCGTACCGCCAGTGAAGTCCGTGTCGCCGGTGAATGCGCCGCTGTCGCCGGTAAGGTGCAACGCGCCCGCGCCCACCTTGCGGAACGTACCCTCGCCGGACAACGCTCCCGCATACGTCACATCGTCCGAGCGACCCAACAGCAAGGTGCCATGGTCGACGATGTCGCCGACGACCGAACCATGCGTGCCGCCGTCGCCGACGTGCAACGTACCGGCATCGATCGTCGTGATGCCGGTATACGTGTTGTCGCCGGTCAGCAGGAGTTCGCCCGTGCCGGTCTTGGTGAAGCCACCCGCCGTGGTCCCGTCGGCGATGACACCGCCCAGGGTGGCCGTATCCGCTCCGCCAACGTCGATCGACGCGGTACCCGCCACGGCCACGGCATTCGCCACGGCGAGGCCGTTCGCCGCGAACGCCAGCGTGCTGCCGGGCGCCAGCGACAAGGTGCCGGAACCGATCGCGCCGCTATCGCCGAGGCGCAAGGTTCCCGCGCTGACGAGCGTGCCGCCCGTATAGGCATTGGCATGGTCGAGTGCGAGCGTGCCCGCACCCTGTTTCTCCAGCGCACCCGTACCCGTGATGTCGCCGTTCCACGTGAACGTGTTCGAGGCATCGGCGATATCGACAGCGCCGCCGCCGGTCAACGCGAGATCGCGACCGGTCGCCGCATAGGTCGTGCCCGTGACGCGCAAGGCACCGCCATTCAAGGCGATGCCGTTCGCTACGTCACCGAGGTTGCGGTCGTCGCCGACGGACAGCGTGCCGCCATTGACGACCGTATCGCCGGTGTACGTGTTGATGCCGCCGAGCACGAGCGTACCCGCGTCGTTCTTCGCCAAACCCTGCGTGCCTTCCAGCACGGAGTCGATGGTGGCGACGTAACTGGCGCTCGTGGCGCTGCCGTCACCCACGCGGATGATGGGCGTGCCACTGGACGACGTGAGCAGGATCGGATCGCCGCTCAGGCGATAACCGTCGCTGAGAAACTGCATGCCCGTCGCACTCACCTGGCCCGATCCACCGTCGACGGCGACCGCTCCCGCGGCACCGCCGAACACGGCGAAACCCGGCTGCGGCGACATGGCGCCGGTGATGCTGCCGTCCTGGTCGGTCCACGTCGGCGAGGTGGTGGACCAGGTGCCGTCACCACCGCCCATCTGCGTGGGACTGGCCAGCCCGTTGGCGTTCCAGAACTGCAAGGTGGTGTTGGTGACATCGAGGATATTGATCTGCTTCGCGCCGGTCAGCGTCTGCAATTGCAGCGCGTGGCCCGCAGGTGTCGTACCGAACGACAGGCCGCCATTGGTCGTCGTCAACGCGCCGGAGTACGCGAAGATGTTGTAGACGCCAGGGCCCATGCCACCGGCATCGGTCACGTCCAGCGTGACGCCGTTCAAGGCCAGGTCGCCGTTCACCACCACCTTGTCACCGTTACCGGCCGCGCCGAGCTCGACGTCCATCCGGGTGCCCTGGGCCATCGTCAGGTCGCCGTTGACGGTGAGCGTGCCGATGGAATTGCCCGGCGAAAGCACCGAGCCGGTGTTCATGGTCACGTCGCCATCGATGCGTCCATGTCCGCCGAGGGTCGCGCCGTTGGCCACGCTCACGTTGCCCGCCAGCACGGCGTTGCTGCCCGCGACACTGCCGACCACCAGCTTGCCGGCCTGCACCTGGGTGCTGCCGAGGAAGGGCGTCGCATCGCCATCGAACCATAGCGTTCCGCTGCCCTGCTGGATCAACTGGCCGTTGCCGCCCAGCGCACCGGTGAAGCTGACGATACCCGAGCGATTGAAGGTCAGGATGCCGTTGTTGGCTACGTCGGACAACAACGTGCCAGTGGCTCCCCCATTGCCGATGGTGAGCGAGTTTCCAGCGGTGATGTCCGTCACCAGGTCCGCATCGATCGAGCCGGTGACCACGACACTCGATGGCGCATCGAACGCGACACGCTGGGCGACGATCGCCCCCGACACCGTCAGCGGTGTAGAACTGGTCACACGGAAGTCATTCGCGGCCACGTCGCCAATCACTCTGATGACGTTGCCCACGGACGAGAGCGAGACGTCGCCGATGGTGTCAGCCGTCAAGATGTTGGTCGTGATCGCACCGGCCGTCTGGGTGACATTACCGAAACTGTTCAACGACACCGATGAGGGCGCGCTGATGTTTCCAGTCAAGACCATCGCGCCCTGCCCAGAGAGGGCAACCGAACCCGTGGCGGACACGGTACCCAGGAAAAGGTTGCTACTGCCGGACAGGCTGATGTCGTGGCCTTGCGCGGTGACGTTGCCGCCGAACGAGTTCGCCGCGTTATTCAGCGTCACGTCGCCGTTCGCGATGAACATGCTGTCGCCCGATACGAAGAAGGCACCCGATTGCGTAATACCCCCCGCGGTCGTGGACAGGTTGAGCGACGCGGCATTGATGTTGCTCGCCCCAAGGGTGCCCGAGGACACCGTCAGGTTCGTCAATCCCCGGCTGCCACCGATGTGCCCTGGCAGGGTTACGCCGCCCGGCGTTTGAATCGTCAGGCCATACGAACCATCGATATCGCCCTGCACGTCGATGTCAGCGGCGGTCGACCTGAGAACACTGTTGCCAGCCAGCGTGATGGGAGACACGTAGGTTTGCGATCCCGTGGACTGCACGGTCCCGCTCAGGGTCGTGCCACCGACATGGCCGAAGGCCAGCAAGCCGTCGATATTGACGTCGTGCAAGCTCAGTCCATTTGCGTCGCTGCTGGTGACGTTGCCGGTACCGATGATCGATGCGATGTCGAGTACGCCGTTGCTGGGCATCAGCGTGATCGACGCGTTGCCAGGCGTGACGCCATCGAGCTTCACGGCGTCGACCGATACGTCGCCTGCCGCGACGACCTGCGCGCTGCCGCCATCGGCCACTTCGAGGGCGCCGTGGGCGGCCGATCCGGGCTGGAATGTCAGCAGGTTGCCGGTGCCGTTGAAGAGGACCGCCGTCGCATATCCGCCACCTGACGTGATACCACCGGCGATCGTGCCGAAGTTCTGGATGTGCGCATCCTGCTGGGTCACCACGCCGATACCTGCGGCACCGTTGCCGGTGGCATTCCCGCCTGCGATGAGTGCGCCGCTGAAGTTGGCAAGCTGGAACCGGACATTCTGGGCACGGATGCCGGCACCTGAAGCACCGTCCAGGCCGCTCGCCTGCGCCGTGCCGCCTGCGCCCCCTGCCCCACCGCGGATCGTGCCGCGGTTGGATACCAAGGCGTCTGCGCCGAAGAGCAACGCACCGTCGCCACCGCCACCACCGCTACCGCCGAACGCGATGCCCGTGGCCTGCGATCCGCCGGCGCCGCCAGCGCCGCCCACGAGCGACGAACCCGCGGCCACCTGGATCTGGTTGCCGTCACCCAGGATAACGGCGCCCGTGCCGCCACCACCGCCGCCACCGCCACCCGCCGCGCTGTTGGCGGCGGGAGCGCCACCCGTACCG
>NZ_JBPGXU010000091.1:0-15955 GCF_056755675.1 Luteibacter sp. KNZ12-1A
TTCCCGATCGCGATGGACGAAGGCCTGCGTTTCGCGATCCGCGAAGGCGGTCGTACCGTCGGCGCCGGCGTCGTCTCCAAGATCAACAAGTAAGAAGACAAGCGATGCCGGTCCTTCGGGGCCGGCACCCGGTCGCGGGGCGGGTGGGTCGTAGACCGCCCGCTTTCGCGGTTCCACTGTTTTATTTGTACGCCAGTAGCTCAATTGGCAGAGCAGCGGTCTCCAAAACCGCAGGTTGGGGGTTCGAGTCCCTCCTGGCGTGCCACTCTTGAGTGCGCATGAATACGAAGGCACAAGAAGCCAAGGGTTTGGGCCCGGCCGACATCGGCAAGCTGGCGCTTGCGCTGGTCGTGCTTGCCGCAGGCATCGTCGGTTTCTACTATTTCAGCGATAACCCGAACGTGCCGTCGTTTGCGCGCGTTGCCGGTGTGCTCGTCGCTGTCGCGGCCGCCCTGGCGATCGGCGCCTTCACGGCCCCGGGTCGCAAGCTGCGCGGCTTTGTCGCCGAATCGCAGTTCGAGTTGCGCAAGGTCGTCTGGCCGTCGCGCGACGAAACGTTGAAGACCACCGGCATCATCATGGTGGTCGTCGTCATTCTTTCGCTGTTGATGGGGCTGATCGACTGGTTGCTGAAGTCGCTCGTGCTCGATTGGCTGTTGAAACTCGGACATTGAGGTAAGGCATGAGCAAGCGCTGGTACGTGGTTCACGCCTATTCGGGGTTCGAGCAGCAGGTTCGCAAGGCCCTCGACGAGCGCGTCAAGCGCGAGGGCATGGAAGAGAAGTTCGGTGAGATCCTGGTTCCGACCGAGGAAGTCATCGAGATGCGCGGCGGCCAGAAGCGTCGCAGCGAGCGCAAGTTCTTCCCGGGTTATGTCCTGGTCCAGATCGAGACCGATACCAGCGGCAAGACGCCTCGTATCGACGACGAATGCTGGCACCTGGTCAAGGAGACCCCGAAGGTCATGGGTTTCATCGGCGGTACCGCCGACCGTCCGCACCCGATCCGCGACAGCGAGGCGGAGGCCATCCTGAGCCGCGTCCGCGAGGGTGTCGAAAAGCCCCGTCCGAAGGTTCTCTTCGAGCCGGGCGAGATGGTTCGCGTCACTGACGGCCCGTTCAACGACTTCAACGGCGTGGTCGAGGAAGTCAACTACGAAAAGAGCCGCCTGCGCGTCGCGGTGCTCATTTTCGGTCGTTCTACCCCGGTCGAGCTCGAGTTCGGCCAGGTGGAGAAGGCCTGACGGTCTTCTGGCTGGCCCCGGCCAGCCCATTCGGCATGGGGTTTGCTTAACCCGGGCCGGACGCCTATAATGCCCGGTTCACGCTGGAGTCTTGTGCTCCGGCGTGTCCGTGTTTCAGGGGTTCGCAGGCGCGGCCCTACCACTTCCACGGACGGTCTACAGCGAGGAGCCGCAAGGCGCTAGCACTCGCGAGGAAAGATAAATGGCAAAGAAAGTCATTGGTTACATCAAGTTGCAGGTGAAGGCCGGCCAGGCGAACCCGTCGCCGCCGGTCGGTCCGGCGCTCGGTCAGCGCGGCCTGAACATCATGGAGTTCTGCAAGGCGTTCAATGCCGCCACGCAGAAGCTCGAGCCGGGTCTCCCGATCCCGGTCGTGATCACGGCTTATTCGGACCGTACCTTCACCTTCATCACGAAGACCCCGCCGGCCTCGATCCTTCTCAAGAAGATCACGGGCGTGGCGAAGGGCTCGCCGAAGCCGAACACCGACAAGGTGGGCAAGGTCACCCGTGCCCAGCTCGAGGACATCGCGAAGCAGAAGGAGCCGGATCTCACGGCGGCCGATCTGGATGCCGCCGTGCGTACGATCGCCGGCAGCGCGCGTTCCATGGGTCTGGTGGTGGAGGGTTAAGACATGGCAAAGCTCACGAAGCGTATGAAGGCCGCCACGGCCGCCGTTCAGCCCGGCAAGACCTACGGTCTCGACGAGGCACTGAAGATCGTCAAGGACAACGCCAAGGCGAAGTTCGCCGAGTCGGTCGACGTCTCGGTCCGCCTGGGCATCGATGCGAAGAAGTCGGACCAGGGCGTGCGCGGCTCGTCGCTGCTGCCGCACGGCACCGGCAAGACCGTTCGCGTCGCCGTGTTCGTCCCGGCCGGTGAGAAGGCCGACGCCGCCCTCGCGGCTGGCGCCGACGCCGTCGGTATGGACGACCTCGCCGAGAAGATGCAGGCGGGCGATCTCAACTACGGCCGCGTCATCGCCACGCCGGACGCGATGCGCGTCGTCGGCAAGCTCGGCCAGGTGCTCGGTCCCCGTGGCCTGATGCCGAACCCGAAGGACGGCTCGGTCACCGCCGACGTCGCCACGGCCGTCAAGAACGCCAAGGCCGGCCAGGTCAAGTTCCGCAACGACAAGGGCGGCATCATCCACGCCACCATCGGCAAGGCGAGCTTCGAAGCCGCCCAGCTGGCGGACAACCTGAACGCGCTGATCGCCGATCTGCTGAAGGCCAAGCCGGCCGCGGCGAAGGGCCAGTACATCCAGAAGGTGTCGCTGTCGAGCACCATGGGCGTGGGCGTGCCGGTCGATACCTCGACCGTGAACACCTCGACCAAGTAAGCAAGAGTTACGACCCTCGCCGGCCAGGCCGGCGGGGGCACGTTTTTGAGGGCAGCTCCGGTTGCAATACCGGGGCAGCCGTCAAAGACCGTAGGCGCGAGCAGCGCGCGACGGCGACGAGCAGGGAGCTCGTGTTGGCAAGGAAACGCCGTCGTCGGTAGCGGGTTCGCTTAATCGGATGCCTCTTCGGATCCGGCCTGCGTAGATGGTGCAGCCCCTTCTGGCATTCGTTTCGAATCTGGAAAGGCCACCACCCGGGACCCCGCGTCCCCGACGTCAGGACGATGTCGCCCAGGACCGCAAGCGGCAGGAGTCGTGAGCGGAGTTCAATTGGAGGAGTGCAATGGCTCTCAATCTGTCTCAGAAGCAAGAAGTAGTCGCCGAGCTGGCAGAAGTCGCCGCGAAGGCTCACTCCTTGGTCGCCGCCGAATACGCGGGCACCACGGTCTCCCAGATGACCGAGATGCGCAAGAAGGCTCGTGAAACGGGCGTGTTCCTGAAAGTTGTCAAGAACACCCTCGCCGCACGCGCCGTGGCCGGTACCGAATTCGAGGTCGTCAAGGACGCTCTCGTCGGTCCGCTGCTCTATGCGTTCTCCACTGAGGAACCGGGCGCCGCAGGCCGCCTGATCAAGGAATTCGCGAAGACCAACGACAAGCTCAAGACGAAGGTCGTGTCCGTGGAAGGCAAGCTCCTTCCCGCCGCCCACGTCGACGTGCTTGCCTCGCTGCCGACCCGTCAGGAAGCGCTGGCCATGCTGGCTCGCGTCCTCAACGAGCCGGTCACGATGTTCGCGCGCGCCGTCAAGGCCGTTGGCGAGAAGCAGGGTGGTGGCGAAGTCGCCGCCGAAGCCCCGGCCGAAGCCTGATTCGTCGACTTATTTCCATAAGACCCCATTTCAGAAGGTAAGAAACAATGTCCACCCTGACCACCGAACAGATCGTCGAAGCCATCAAGGCCAAGTCCCTGATGGAAATCATGGAGCTGGTGAAGTCGATCGAAGACACCTTCGGCGTCTCGGCTGCCGCCCCGGTTGCCGTCGCTGGCCCGGCCGCTGCCGGCCCGGCTGCCGAAGCGCAGACCGAGTTCGACGTGATCCTGAAGTCCGCCGGCGACAAGAAGGTCGACGTGATCAAGGCCGTCCGCGCCATCACGGGCCTGGGCCTGAAGGAAGCCAAGGACCTCACCGAGGCCGGCGGCGTCGTGAAGGAAGCGGCTTCGAAGGAAGATGCCGATAAGTTCAAGAAGGATCTCGAAGCTGCCGGCGCCACGGTCGAACTCAAGTAATCGGCGCCTTGCGCGCCAGCTGTTCGACATAGCGTCAAGTGAGCCTGGGGGCGTAAGCCCCCGGGCTTTGGCCGTTCCAGGCCGGGTTCCACGTTCCATGTCCGTTGTTGCTCCGTCGGAAATGGGACATCGGGAGTCGAGGGCAGCGATGCCCTGCGGTACGAATCTCGATCTCCGATTTTCGATTCATCCGATTTTGATCGACCCATTACTGAACCGAGGCGGTACCCACCATGACCTACTCGTTTACCGAGAAGAAGCGCATCCGTAAGGATTTCGGCAAGCGTCCGCCCGTGCTGGGCGTGCCCAACCTGCTGACGATCCAGACCGACTCGTACAAGGAATTCCTGCAGGAGCAGGTCAACCCCAAGCAGCGTGAAGACAAGGGCCTGCATGCCGCGCTGAAGTCGGTGTTCCCGATTTCCAGCTATTCCGGCAACGCAGCCCTCGAATACGTGGACTACCGGCTCGGCGAGCCGGCGTTCGACGAGCGCGAGTGCCGCAACCGCGGCATGACGTTCGGCGCGCCGCTGCGCACGACCGTCCGCCTGGTCATCTACGACAAGGACAGCCCGGCGTCCAAGAAGGCCGTGAAGTACGTGAAGGAGCAGGAGGTCTACATGGGCGAGATCCCGCTCATGACCGAGACCGGCACCTTCATCATCAACGGCACCGAGCGCGTCATCGTCTCGCAGCTGCATCGTTCGCCGGGCGTGTTCTTCGATCACGACCGCGGCAAGACGCACAGCTCGGGCAAGCTGCTGTTCTCCGCCCGCGTGATTCCCTACCGTGGCTCCTGGCTCGACTTCGAGTTCGACCCGAAGGATGCGCTGTTCACCCGTATCGATCGTCGCCGCAAGCTGCCGGTGACCGTGCTGCTGCGCGCGCTCGGCTACACGAACGAAGAGATGCTTCAGATCTTCTTCGAACACAACGTGTTCCACCTGGGCAAGAAGGGCGGCGTCACCCTCGACCTCGTCGCCGAGCGCCTGCGCGGTGAAACGCTCTCGTTCGATCTCGTGATCGACGGCAAGGTGCTGGTCGAAGCCGGCAAGCGCATCACCGCGCGCCATGTTCGCCAGCTCGCCAGCGAGAAGATCACCACGCTCGAAGTGCCGGACGACTACCCGGTCGGCCGCATCGTCGCGATCGACATGGTCGACAAGGACACCGGCGAGATCATCGCCGCGGCCAACGACGAACTGACGGCCGAGCACCTGGAACGCTTCCGCAAGGCCGGCATCGAGACGGTGCCGACGCTGTACGTGAACGATCTCGATCGTGGCGCGTACATCTCGAACACGCTGCGCATCGACAACACGCGCACGCAGCTCGAGGCCCTGGTCGAAATCTACCGGATGATGCGCCCGGGTGAGCCGCCGACCAAGGACGCCGCGCAGAACCTGTTCTTCAACCTGTTCTTCACCTTCGACCGCTACGACCTCTCGGCCGTCGGCCGCATGAAGTTCAACCGTCGCGTCGGCCGCAAGGACGTCATCGGCCCGGGCGTGCTGTACGACCACAAGTACTTCGCCGAGCGCAAGGAAGACGAGTGCCAGCGCCTGGTCGCGGAGCAGGGTGAAACCTCCGACATCCTCGACGTGCTGCGCGTGCTGATCGACATCCGTAACGGTACCGGCACGGTCGACGACATCGATCACCTGGGTAACCGTCGCGTGCGTTCGGTCGGCGAAATGGCGGAGAACACCTTCCGCATCGGTCTCGTCCGCGTCGAGCGCGCGGTTCGCGAGCGCCTGTCGCTGGCCGAATCCGAGGGCCTGACCCCGCAGGAACTGATCAACGCCAAGCCGGTCGCGGCGGCGGTGAAGGAGTTCTTCGGCTCGTCGCAGCTCTCGCAGTTCATGGACCAGAACAACCCGCTGTCCGAAGTGACCCACAAGCGCCGCGTGTCGGCGCTCGGACCGGGCGGCCTGACCCGTGAGCGCGCCGGTTTCGAAGTGCGCGACGTGCACCCGACCCATTACGGCCGCGTCTGCACCATCGAAACGCCGGAAGGTCCGAACATCGGCCTGATCAACTCGCTGGCCGTGTACGCCCGCACCAACGCCTATGGCTTCCTCGAGACGCCGTACCGCAAGGTCGAGAACGGCAAGGTCACCGACAAGGTCGACTACCTTTCCGCGATCGAGGAAGGCGATCACGTCATCGCGCAGGCGAACTCGCCGCTGACGAAGGAAGGCAAGTTCATCGAGGACTTCGTCTCCTGCCGTTTCCGTGGTGAATCCGAGCTGCGTCCGTCGGCCGAGATCAACTACATGGACGTCTCGCCGATGCAGACCGTGTCGGTCGCCGCGGCGCTCGTCCCGTTCCTCGAGCACGACGACGCCAACCGCGCGCTGATGGGCGCGAACATGCAGCGCCAGGCCGTTCCGACCCTGCGCAGCCAGAAGCCGCTCGTCGGCACGGGTATCGAGCGCGCCGTGGCGCGTGACTCGGGCGTGACCGTGTCGGCCCGTCGTGGCGGCGTGATCGACCAGGTCGACGCGGCCCGTATCGTCGTGCGCGTCAACGAAGCCGAAGTCGGCGACGACGATGCCGGCGTCGATATCTACACGCTGACCAAGTACACCCGCTCCAACCAGAACACCAACCTCAACCAGCGTCCGCTGGTGAACGTGGGTGACGTGGTGGCGGTGGGCGACACGCTGGCGGACGGTTCCTCGACCGATCTCGGCGAGCTTGCGCTCGGCCAGAACATGCTCGTCGCGTTCATGCCGTGGAACGGCTACAACTTCGAAGACTCGATCCTGATCTCCGAACGCGTGGTGCAGGAAGACCGCTACACCTCGATCCACATCGAGGAGCTGACCTGCATCGCCCGCGACACCAAGCTCGGCGCCGAGGAAATCACCGCGGACATCCCGAATGTCGGCGAGCAGGCGCTCGCGCGCCTGGACGAGTCCGGCATCGTGTACATCGGCGCGGAAGTGAAGGCGGGCGACATCCTCGTCGGCAAGGTCACGCCGAAGGGCGAAAGCCAGCTCACGCCGGAAGAGAAGCTGCTCCGCGCGATCTTCGGCGAGAAGGCCTCGGACGTTAAGGACAGCTCGCTGCGCGTGCCCCCGGGCATGGACGGCAATGTCATCGACGTGCAGGTCTTCACCCGCGATGGCATCGAGAAGGACAAGCGCGCCAAGCAGATCGAAGAGACCGAACTGAAGCGGATCCGCAAGGATCTCGACGACCAGTTCCGCATCCTCGAGGGCGCGATCTACGCCCGCATGCGCTCGCAGCTGGTCGGCAAGACCGCGATGAGCGGCCCGGGTGGCCTCAAGCGCGGCACCACGATCGACGACGCCTACCTGGACGGCCTGAAGAAGGACGACTGGTTCAAGATCAACGTCAAGGAAGAGGAAGTGTCCGAGTTCCTCGAGCGTGCGGCCGAACAGGTCAAGCGCCACAAGGAGAACTTCGATAAGCGCTTCAAGGAGAAGCAGGGCAAGATCACCCAGGGCGACGACCTCGCGCCGGGCGTGCTCAAGATGGTCAAGGTCTACCTGGCCGTCAAGCGCCGCATCCAGCCGGGCGACAAGATGGCCGGCCGCCACGGTAACAAGGGTGTCGTGTCGATGATCGTTCCGGTCGAGGACATGCCGTTCTCCGCCGACGGCCGTCCGGTCGACATCGTGCTGAACCCGCTGGGCGTGCCTTCGCGTATGAACATCGGCCAGATCCTCGAGGTTCACCTCGGCTGGGCGGCGAAGGGTCTCGGCCACAAGATCGAGGCGATGATCCAGGCCAACGAGAAGCCCGCCAAGCTGCGCGAGTTCCTCGACGAGGTCTACAACCACGGCAACGCCGGTGCGGAAGGCGCGGTGCGTCACGTCGACCTCAAGTCGATGTCCGACCACGAGATCGTCTCCCTGGCGAACAACCTCTGCGACGGCGTGCCGATGGCGACGCCGGTGTTCGACGGTGCCGAGGAGTCCGAGATCAAGCACATGCTCAAGCTCGCCGACCTGCCGGAATCCGGGCAGACGGTGCTCTTCGACGGCCGTACCGGCGAGGCGTTCGATCGCCCGGTCACCGTCGGCTACATGCACATGCTGAAGCTGAACCACCTCGTCGACGACAAGATGCACGCGCGTTCGACGGGACCGTACTCGCTCGTTACCCAGCAACCGCTGGGCGGCAAGGCGCAGTTCGGTGGCCAGCGCTTCGGCGAAATGGAAGTCTGGGCGCTGGAAGCGTATGGCGCCGCGTACACCCTGCAGGAAATGCTGACCGTCAAGTCGGACGACGTCCAGGGCCGCAACCAGATGTACAAGAACATTGTGGACGGCAACCACGAAATGGCCGCGGGCATGCCGGAATCCTTCAACGTACTCGTGAAGGAAATCCGCTCGCTCGGCATCGACATCGAACTCGAAGAGATCAAGTGATCGTCGCGGCTACCGGAGATTACGCATGAAAGACCTGCTCAATCTGTTCAACCAGCAGCGACAGACGCTGGATTTCGACGCGATCAAGATCGCTCTGGCTTCGCCGGAGTTGATCCGCTCGTGGTCGTACGGCGAAGTGAAGAAGCCGGAAACCATCAACTACCGCACGTTCAAGCCTGAGCGTGACGGCCTGTTCTGCGCGGCCATTTTCGGTCCCATCAAGGACTACGAATGCCTGTGCGGCAAGTACAAGCGCATGAAGCATCGCGGCGTGGTCTGCGAGAAGTGCGGTACCGAGGTCACCCTGGCCAAGGTCCGTCGCGAGCGCATGGGCCACATCGAACTGGCCAGCCCGACCGCGCACATCTGGTTCCTGAAGTCGCTGCCTTCGCGCATCGGCCTCATGCTGGACATGACCCTGCGTGACATCGAGCGCATCCTGTACTTCGAAGCCTTCGTGGTGATCGATCCGGGCTTGACCGCGCTCGAGCGCGGCCAGCTGCTCAGCGAAGACCAGTACCTGGAAGCCACCGAAGAGCACGGTGACGAATTCGACGCCCGCATGGGTGCCGAGGCCGTCTACGAGCTGCTGAAGAGCCTCGACCTGCCGGGCGAAGTCATTCGCCTGAAGGAAGAGATCTCGTCGACGAATTCCGAGACCAAGCTGAAGCGCCTCACCAAGCGCGTGAAGCTGATCGAGGCGTTCCTCGAGTCGGGCAACAAGCCGGAATGGATGGTCATGACCGTCCTGCCGGTGCTGCCGCCCGACCTGCGTCCGCTCGTTCCGCTGGACGGCGGCCGCTTCGCGACCTCCGACCTCAACGACCTGTACCGTCGCGTCATCAACCGCAACAACCGCCTGAAGCGCCTGCTCGAACTCGCCGCGCCCGACATCATCGTGCGCAACGAGAAGCGCATGCTGCAGGAATCGGTCGATGCGCTGCTCGACAACGGCCGTCGAGGCCGTGCCATCACCGGCACGAACAAGCGCGCGCTGAAGTCGCTCGCGGACATGATCAAGGGCAAGCAGGGCCGCTTCCGCCAGAACCTGCTCGGCAAGCGCGTCGACTACTCGGGCCGTTCGGTCATCGTGGTCGGCCCGACGTTGCGCCTGCACCAGTGCGGCCTGCCGAAGAAGATGGCGCTCGAGCTGTTCAAGCCCTTCATCTTCGCCAAGCTGCAGGCCCGTGGTGAAGCCACCACGATCAAGGCCGCGAAGAAGCTCGTCGAGCGCGAGGAAGCGCAGGTGTGGGACATCCTGGAAGACGTGATCCGCGAACATCCGGTCATGCTCAACCGTGCGCCGACCCTGCATCGCCTGGGTATCCAGGCGTTCGAGCCGGTCCTCATCGAAGGCAAGGCGATCCAGCTGCATCCGCTCGTGTGTACGGCGTTCAACGCCGACTTCGACGGTGACCAGATGGCCGTGCACGTGCCGCTGTCGATCGAGGCGCAGCTCGAAGCCCGCGCCCTGATGATGTCCTCGAACAACATCCTGTCGCCGGCGAACGGCGAGCCGATCATCGTGCCGTCGCAGGACGTCGTGCTCGGCCTGTATTACATGACCCGCGAGCTGATCAACGCGAAGGGCACCGGCATGGTGTTCGCGAACGTCGGCGAAGTGCGTCGCGCGTACGACAACCGTGCGGTCGAGCTGCACGCGAAGGTGAAGGTGCGCGTGCGCAGCGTGGAAACCGTCGATGGCGAGCGCGTCGAGCGCCTCGTCCTGGTCGATACCACGGTGGGTCGCGCCCTGCTCGCCGAGATCATCCCGGAGGGCCTGCCCTTCGCGCTGGTCAACACCGAGCTGACCAAGAAGAACATCTCGCGCCTGATCAACCAGAGCTACCGCCTGCTCGGCCTGAAGGAATCGGTCGTGTTCGCCGACAAGCTGATGTACACCGGCTTCCGTTTCGCGACGCGCGCCGGTATCTCCATCGGTATCGACGACATGAAGATCCCGGCCGAGAAGAAGGGCATCCTCGAGGAAGCCGAGAAGGAAGTCGTCGAGATCCAGGAGCAGTACCAGTCGGGCCTGGTGACCGCCGGCGAGCGCTACAACAAGGTGGTCGACATCTGGTCGCGTACCAACGAACTCGTCGCCAAGGCGATGATCGACGGTATCGGCACCGAGAAGGTGCAGGACGCCGACGGCAACACGGTCAACCAGAAGTCGATGAACTCGCTGTACATCATGGCGGACTCCGGCGCGCGTGGTAGCGCGGCGCAGATTCGTCAGCTGGCGGGCATGCGCGGCCTGATGGCCCGTCCGGACGGCTCGATCATCGAGACGCCCATCAAGGCGAACTTCCGCGAAGGCCTGAACGTCCTGCAGTACTTCAACTCGACCCACGGTGCCCGTAAGGGTCTCGCGGATACCGCGCTGAAGACCGCGAACTCCGGTTACCTGACCCGTCGCCTCGTCGACGTGGCACAGGACGTCGTCATCACCGAGCACGATTGCGGCACGGAAGACGGTGTGCTGATGTCGCCGATCGTCGAAGGCGGTGACGTGGTCGAGCCGTTGCGCGAGCGCGTGCTCGGTCGCGTCGTGGTCGAGGACGTCTACGCCCCGGGCGATGACGACCAGCCGATCGTGACCCGCGACACGCTGCTCGACGAGTACCTGGTCGACCAGCTCGACAAGGCCGGCGTGCAGCTGATCAAGGTCCGTTCGCCGATCACCTGCCGTGCCAGCCATGGCGTGTGCGCCCTGTGCTACGGCCGCGACCTCGCTCGTGGTCACCTGGTCAACATGGGCGAGGCCGTGGGTGTGGTCGCCGCGCAGTCGATCGGTGAGCCGGGTACCCAGCTGACGATGCGTACGTTCCACATCGGTGGCGCGGCGTCCCGTGCCGCCGCGGTGGACAACGTGACGGTCCGCACGACCGGCGCGCTGAAGTTCAACAACCTGAAGTCGGTCGAGCATTCGCAGGGTCACCTGGTCGCCGTCTCGCGTTCGGGTGAAGTGAGCGTCATCGACGCCAACGGCCGCGAGCGCGAGCGTTACAAGGTGCCTTACGGCGCGACCATCGCGGTGAAGGACGGCGACCCGGTCAAGGCTGGCCAGACCGTCGCGAACTGGGATCCGCATACCCACCCGATCGTCACGGAAGTGGCCGGCGTGGTCCGCTTCATCGACTTCATCGATGGCGTGACCGTGCAGTCGCAGACCGACGAACTGACCGGCCTCGAGTCGGCGGTGGTCACGGATCCGAAGCGTCGCGGCACGCAGGCGAAGGACCTGCGCCCGATCGTCCGCCTGGAAGACAGCAAGGGCCGTGAGCTCAAGCTGCCGGGCACCGACATCGCGGCCCAGTACTTCCTGCCGGCCGGTGCGATCGTCTCGATCCAGAACGGTGCCGAAGTGGGCGTGGGCGACGTCGTCGCCCGTATCCCGCAGGAAACCTCGAAGACCCGCGACATCACGGGTGGTCTGCCGCGCGTCGCCGACCTGTTCGAAGCCCGCAAGCCGAAGGAGCCGGCGATCCTCGCGGAGCGCTCGGGTATCGTCAGCTTCGGCAAGGACACCAAGGGTAAGCAGCGCCTGATCATCAAGGACGTGGACGGCAACGAGCACGAGGAGCTGATTCCCAAGTGGCGCCAGGTCATCGTGTTCGAGGGCGAGCACGTGGAGAAGGGCGAAACCGTCGTCGACGGCGAGCCGAATCCGCATGACATCCTGCGCCTGCTGGGTGTCGAGCCGCTGGCCTCGTACCTGGTCAAGGAGATCCAGGACGTCTACCGCCTGCAGGGCGTGAAGATCAACGACAAGCACATCGAAGCGATCATTCGCCAGATGCTGCGCAAGGTCGAGATCACCGAGCCGGGTGACAGCACCTACCTGCGCGGTGAGCAGGTCGAGCGCGTCCGGATCAACGAGGAAAACGAGCGCGCCGAGAAGCGGGGCGAGCGTCGGGCCGAGTTCGAGTCGGTCCTGCTGGGCATCACCAAGGCCTCGCTGGCCACCGAGTCGTTCATCTCGGCGGCTTCGTTCCAGGAAACCACCCGCGTCCTCACCGAGGCGGCGGTCCGTGGCACCCGGGATACGTTGCGTGGCCTGAAGGAAAATGTTATTGTTGGGCGGCTAATCCCTGCGGGTACGGGTCTGGCATACCACGCTTCGCGTCGTAGCCAGGGCGGACTGACGGCCTCGGAGCTGGAAACCCTCTCGGGTTCTTCGGCACCGGCTGTCACGTTCGAAGAGGCTCCCGCCGGGTCCAACGATAGCGCCGAGTAAGGCCCGTACCCGGGTTTTGCTCGTACATACGAAATGAGGCGCAAGGATGCGCCTCGTGTTCGGAATCAAGGACGATGGGCGCTGGCCCGCTTCGCGGGCGGCGCACGTCAACAACGCTTCTCTGGCGGGCCGATCTATCGGTCTGCCTTTATGTTTCTCAGGAATAGCTTCGCATGACGACAGTCAACCAGTTGGTGCGCAAATCCCGCAGCCCGAAGGCGTACAAGAGCGCCTCGCCGGCCCTGCAGAGCAGCCCGCAGCGCCGCGGGGTGTGCACGCGCGTTTATACGACCACTCCGAAGAAGCCGAACTCGGCGCTGCGTAAGGTTGCCAAGGTGCGCCTGACCAACGGTTTCGAAGTCATCAGCTACATCGGTGGCGAAGGTCACAATCTGCAGGAGCACTCGGTGGTCCTGATCCGCGGCGGTCGCGTCAAGGATCTCCCCGGTGTGCGTTACCACACGGTTCGCGGCAGTCTCGACTGCGCCGGCGTGACCAAGCGTCGCAAGTCGCGCTCGAAGTACGGCGCCAAGCGCCCGAAGAGCTGAGTAGAGGACAAGAATTATGTCGCGTAAAGGTTCCCATCCCGCCCGTGTGGTCCTCCCGGACCCGAAGCACGGAAGCCAGCTGATTGCCCGTTTCATCAATATGGTGATGAAGTCCGGCAAGAAGTCCGTCGCTGAAGCCATCGTCTACGGCGCCCTGCAGCACATCGGCGAGAAGAACGCCGAGCCGGTGCAGCTCGTCGAGAAGGCCCTGGGCAATATCGCCCCGGCCGTCGAGGTGAAGTCCCGCCGAGTCGGCGGTGCCACGTACCAGGTGCCGGTCGAAGTCCGTCCGGGCCGTCGCATGGCTCTCGCCATGCGTTGGGTGATCGACGCGGCGCGCAAGCGCGGCGAGACGTCCATGCCGCGCAAGCTGGCCGCCGAACTGCTCGAAGCCTCGGAATCCCGTGGCGGCGCCGTCAAGAAGCGCGAAGAGACGCATCGCATGGCTGAGGCCAACAAGGCCTTCTCGCATTACCGCTGGTAATTACAGCTCCAGATTGAGGAAAGACCGTGGCACGCACTACGCCCATCGAGCGCTACCGCAACTTCGGCATCATGGCTCACATCGATGCCGGCAAGACCACGACCACGGAGCGCATCCTGTTCTACACCGGTGTCAGTCATAAGATTGGCGAGGTGCACGACGGTGCCGCTACGATGGACTGGATGGAGCAGGAGCAGGAGCGCGGCATCACCATCACTTCCGCCGCCACCACGGCGTTCTGGAAGGGCATGGATCGTTCGCTGCCCGAGCATCGCTTCAACATCATCGACACCCCGGGACACGTCGACTTCACCATCGAAGTGGAGCGTTCGCTCCGCGTTCTCGACGGTGCGGTGTTCGTTCTCTGTGCCGTGGGTGGCGTGCAGCCGCAGTCGGAAACCGTGTGGCGTCAGGCCAACCGGTACAAGGTGCCGCGCCTTGCGTTCGTCAACAAGATGGACCGCACCGGCGCGAACTTCTACAAGGTCATCGACCAGCTGAAGAGCCGCCTTGCCGCCAACCCGGTGCCGATGCAGGTGCCGATCGGTGCCGAGGACAACTTCGAGGGCGTCGTCGACCTCCTCAAGATGAAGGCCATCAAGTGGGACATGGAGTCCCAGGGCATGAAGTTCGAATACGTCGAGATTCCCGCCGAGCTCCAGGCCAAGGCCGAGGCCGATCGTACGGCCATGATCGAGGCCGCGGCGGAAGCCACGGAAGAGATGATGGACAAGTACCTCGGTGGCGAAGAGCTGACCGAAGCCGAGATCATCGAAGGCCTGCGCCTGCGCACGCTGAAGAGCGAGATCATCCCGGTCTTCTGCGGTACGGCGTTCAAGAACAAGGGCGTCCAGGCGATGCTCGACGCGGTCGTCAATCTCCTGCCGTCGCCGCTCGACCGTCCGCCGGTCGAAGGCATCGACGAAGACGAGAAGCCGGACACCCGTGAAGCCAAGGACGATGCGCCGTTCTCCGCCCTCGCGTTCAAGATCATGACCGATCCGTTCGTCGGCGCGCTGACGTTCTTCCGTGTCTACTCCGGCACGCTGAACGCCGGCGACCAGGTGTACAACCCGGTCAAGTCGAAGAAGGAGCGCATCGGCCGCATCCTGCAGATGCACGCCAACGAGCGTCACGAACTGAAGGAAGTCCGCGCTGGCGATATCGCCGCGGCGGTCGGCCTGAAGGACGTCACGACCGGTGACACGCTGTGCGCGCAGGATCACATCATCACGCTCGAGCGCATGTCGTTCCCCGAGCCGGTGATCTCGATGGCGGTCGAGCCGAAGACCAAGTCGGACCAGGAAAAGATGGGTATCGCCCTCAGCCGCCTGGCTGCGGAAGATCCGTCGTTCCGCGTCCGTACGGATGAAGAGTCCGGCCAGACGATCATCTCGGGCATGGGCGAGCTTCACCTGGACATCCTGGTGGACCGCATGCGTCGCGAGTTCAACGTCGAAGCCAACGTCGGCAAGCCGCAGGTGGCTTATCGCGAAACGATCCAGGCGTCGGACGTCAAGTCGGACTACAAGCACGCCAAGCAGTCGGGTGGTAAGGGTCAGTACGGTCACGTCGTGATCGAACTGTCGCCGATCACCGCGGCCGACCGTGCGGACGAGAAGATTGCCGCCCAGATCAAGGACGACTTCCTCTTCATCAACGACATCACGGGTGGTGTGATTCCGAAGGAATTCATCCCGTCGGTCGAGAAGGGCCTGCGCGAGACGATCACGTCGGGTCCGCTGGCTGGCTTCCCGGTCGTGAACACGAAGGTCAAGCTGGTCTTCGGTTCCTACCATGACGTCGACTCGTCCGAAATGGCGTTCAAGCTCGCTGCCTCGATGGCGTTCAAGCAGGGCTTCGCCAAGGCGAACCCGGTTCTGCTCGAGCCGATCATGAAGGTCGAGGTCGTGACGCCGGAAGATTACGTCGGTGACATCATGGGCGATCTGAGCCGCCGTCGCGGCATGCTGACCGGCCAGGACGACACGCCGTCGGGCAAGACCATCAACGCGATGGTTCCGCTCGGTGAGATGTTCGGCTACGCCACCACGATCCGCTCGTTGAGCCAGGGTCGTGCGATGTTCACGATGGAATTCGATCATTACGATCCGGCGCCGAAGAATGTCGCCGACGAGGTCATGAAGAAGTCCTGATAAGGGCTTCTTCTTTAAACATACAACGTTCTTTTAGAGGTTTAGAGTCATGGCAAAGGGTAAGTTCGAGCGTAAGAAGCCGCACGTCAACGTCGGCACCATCGGTCACGTCGATCACGGCAAGACCACGCTGACGGCTGCGCTGACGAAGATCGGCGCCGAGCGCTTTGGCGGCGAGTTCAAGGACTACGGTTCGATCGACGCGGCGCCGGAAGAGAAGGCGCGCGGTATCACGATCTCGACCGCGCACGT
>NZ_JBPGXU010000092.1:0-15850 GCF_056755675.1 Luteibacter sp. KNZ12-1A
GACCTTGTCGGCGATCCCGCGGCAGCGGGCCAGCTTGAGGCAAGCACCCAATCGCCGACAAGGTCGGCTCCCACCAGGGCCCATCCAAAAAAAACGGGCCCGATGAAGATGCGTCGGGCCCGAGGGGAATGGAGCTTCGAGGGGTACGCGTGCGGCCGTCCGTGGCCGCACGTTCGGGACGCGCTATCAGAGGTCGAAATGCACCGAGGCCATGTAGCGCCGGCCGGTGGTGTACTTGGCCACCGGCATCGCCGTGATGCCGAGGTACTGCTTGTACTTCTCGTTGGTGAGGTTCATGCCCGCGAGGGTGAACGACACCTGCTTGTTGAGCTTCCAGCCCAGGGTCGCGCCGAGGTCGCCGTAGTCGGCCGTGGTGGCCGGCGGCGCACCGGCGATGTAACCGCCGGCGAGGTACTTGCCACGCCAGTTGTAGGTGAGGCGGGCGCTGAACGGGCCCATTTCGTAGTACGGGCTGACCGAGTACGAGTTCTTCGAGTTGTACGGCAGCGAACCACCCGAATCCAGCGTGCCCTTGGCATACGTGTAGTTGGCGGTCACGCCGAAACCCGTATCCCAGAACGCCTGCTGGTAGCTCAGGCTGCCTCCGCGCACCTTGCCCGAACCGGTGTCGCGCGGGCGGCTGATGCTATAGGTGCAGAAGCCGTCCGTCGTGCAGAGGCCCTGGGCTACCTGGCGCGCGAACGTCGTCTGGTCGTTGAAGATGCCCGAGTTGAACTGCTGTTCCGGCGCGGAGTCGACGAAGGTGTAGTTCTCGATCTTCTTGTAGAAGCCGGTCAGGGCCACGTACGACTGCGGCGCGAAGTACCACTCGGCGGAGAGCGAGAAGTTCTTCGACTTGTACGGCTTCAGGTCGGGGTTGCCGCCGGAACCGGTGAGCACGGAGTCGTTGAGGAACAGGTTGTTCACCTGCATGTTGTACGGCGGGCGGGCGATCACCTTCGCAGCCGCCAGGCGCAGCACCACGTCTTCGCTGACGTCGTAGGCCACGTTCAGGCTGGGCAGCCAGTTCTTCGTGGTCTTGGACGAGGTCTGCCAGGAACCGGCCGGGGCGGGCAATACCGGAGCGCCGCTGTAGACGAAGCCCGTGCCGTCGGTCTTGGTATCGACATAGCGGAAGCCCACGTTGCCGTGGAAGTCGCCGCCGGCGAAGTTACCCTGCACATAGGCCGCGTTGGTCTTCTCGACCAGCTTGTAGGTGCCGTTGAGGTAGGTGCCCGGGTCCTCGTTGCCGCCGTTCGTGTTGCGCACCCAGGCGTACTGGGCGTCACGGTCCGGCATCACGTGGCTCGACGAACCATCCAGCGCGCCGTCGAACGCGTCCAGCGTGTCGGTGAAGCCACCGAAGCCGAGCGCGGCGAGGTTGGTCGGTGCGTTGCCGCCGTAGACATGCGCCTGCATGCCTTCCTCATGGCGGTTCCAGCGATAGCCGAAGGCAAGTTCGTTGAAGAACGAATCGAAGTACTTCGAGAAGTCCAGCTGCGCATAGGTGTCACGCGACTGCGCCGAGTAATCGCCGTAGTTGCCCGGCCAGCCGCCGAGGCCATCCACGTCGCCCATGTGCCAGTTCGCCGGATCGCGCGCGGCGGCCGGGTTGTCGAAGGCGAAGCCCTTGTTGATGTCCCAGGTGTAGCCGCCGGCATAGACCGGCTCCATCACCGCCTGCGAGATGTTGTCGTTGGTCGCCTTGCTGTAGCCGGCCGCGCCGCCCAGCTTCCAACCGTCGCCACGATAGGTCGACTTCAGGTCGAACGCCGACGTGCGCACCACGGACTTGCGGATGTTGCTGTCGAAGGTGCCCTGCGCGATCGCCGGGCAGCCCACCGTATCGTTGCCGCAGACATGTCCGCCGGTGACGACGCCGTTCGGACCCTGGTTGAAGCTGGTGACGTTGCCTGGCGTGGCGCCGGTGAACGGATACAGCGACTGGTTCCAGTTGTCGAAGTTCTCGCGCACGAACAGGTTGTTGATGTCGATGTCCCAGTTGTCCGTCGGACGGATCTGGAAACCGAGCGTAGCGGTATCGCGCTTGCGCTTCTGCTGGAACCACGCGGAGTTCACCTCGTCGGGCACCTTCGCGTTCGGATCGAGCGTGCCGTTGGCGATGCCGGCGGCCACGGCGGGGCTGGACGCCCATTTCGATACCGGGCTGTAGCTGAAGATCTCGAAGCCCTGGCGATCGATCTTCTCTTCGTAGTGCTGGATCGAACCGATCACGCCGAAGGTGTTGCTGGCGTTCTTCCAGCTATACAGCGCCGAGCCGTTCGGGCGGGTGCCCGGCGTGGCCTGGTCGTTGTAGTTCAGGCCGAACGAACCGCGGATGGTATTCGCCGGCAGGTCCAGCGGCTCCAGCGTATGCAGCAGGATGGTGCCGCCGAGGCTGCCTTCCGGCAGGCGCGCTTCCGGCGACTTGTAGACTTCCAGGCGGCCGACGATTTCCGGGGCGAGCATGGTGAAATCGAAGCCACGGTTCGGCTGTGCGCCGTACTGCCACGGCGTCTGCGAGATCGGCTGGCCGTTGAGGAAGGTGAGGTTGAGGCTGGGATCGGTACCGTCGATGGAGACACGGTCGCCCTGGCCGAACGCACGGTCGATCACGACGCCGGGAATCTGCGTCATCGCCTCGGCGACGTTGGTGTTCGGGAACTTGCCGATGTCCTCGGCGGTGACCGCTTCGACGACGGCGTCGGCGTTGCGCTTGGTGTCCAGCGACTTCTCCAGGCTGGCGCGGATGCCGGTGACGGTGATGCCTTCGAGCTGGGCGGCCTTCGCGGCGTCCGCCTTTTCCTGGGCGGTCTGGGGCTTCGCCGGAGGCGGCGCGGCGTCTTGCGCGGCGGCGATCCCGGTGAAACAACACAATCCGGCGACGATGCTCGCCGTAAGCAGGTTTCTACGATGCGACATGATGTCCTCCCCTCAGAGGATGTAGCGACGACGGGTTTCGCGGCCGCGCCGTGCTTCGTTGCTATCGAAGGGCCTTGCGGCCCGGTTTTTGAACTAAGCGAAGCGTTCCTTTCCCGCTCTTCAATGAGCGGTCGAACCGTGCAGGTAGAGACCGGCGGCACCGATCACACCCAACTGTCCGTGGTCCATCAGACGTACCGGCACTTGCTGGAGAAAGGCGCGCATAACGCCCTTGTTGAAGAACCTGGTGGAGAAGCTGCTGGCGAGCAGGCGGTCGCGTACCTGGGGCAGGATTCCGCCGGCGAGGTACACGCCACCACGGGCGCCGTAGAGCATGGCGAGATCGCCGACGAAGCTGCCGAGCAGGCCGCAGAAGACGTCCAGCGCTTCGGTCGCGGCGATGTCGCCGCCGTCGAGCGCGGCGCCGGTCACGGCCGCGGGGTGGGGCAACGTCGCGGGCGTGCCGCGCAGCGTGGAAATGGCTCGATAGAGATTGAGGAGGCCCGGCCCGGAAAGCGCGGTCTCATAGGAAACGTAATCACGGCCGCGCGCCAGCTCGGCGAGGATGGCGACTTCACGCTCGTTGCCCGGGGCCAGGGATATCTGTCCGGCTTCGGTCGGCAGCACGGTCGCGTGCGGCTTGCCGGGCATGAGCACGGCCGAACCGAGGCCCGTGCCGGGACCCATCACGAGGATCGGCCCCTCGGCCGGTTCGGCGACGGTCTCGATGATCGGCGTGGTCTCGTGGCCCTGCAGGAACTGGCAGGCGTAGGCCACGGCTTCGAAGTCGTTGACGACGGCGAGCCCGGTCAACCCCAGCGTCTCGCGAATGTCGCCGATGGACACAGGCCAGGGGAGGTTCTCGTTGACGATGGCGTCGCCAAGCACATAGCCGGCACTCGCCACGGCGCAATGCTCAATGGCGTCCTGGCCTTCCAGACGGCCGACGAAATCCTGCAGGACGGCGGTCAGGCTGGGCCAGTCCGCGCAGGCATAGCGCTCGTAACGGAGGACTTCGATCGCGGAGGAACCGGCGGCACGGCGAACCAGGCCGATACGGGCATGCGTACCGCCCACGTCGGCGGCGATGAACGCCCCGGTCCGCGATGCACGCACGATTCCCCGTTGTTTGGCCGACTCGCCCATCCCGCGCCCCTTAATGGCTTCCCCTATCTGCGGCCGAGTCTGTAAGCCGGATGACAACGTTGTCAACAGGACAAATGGCTAGGACATGCGCGATTCCATAACGCGCTGCAACAGGAATCGTCATCCCGCCGCATCCGCTTCCCCGCCAACCGGGCGCCGTGTGGCCGCTGGCATGCGCGTCGCATGGCGGATCAGTGGCTTGACGCGCCGCGACATCGAAAGCGACGCCCCCTGCCATCGGTCACGGGGAATGCGTGCACGGCGATTGACAACGTTACGCACACGAGTCAATAAAGGGACAAATCGGGCGTGTCCGGCGGTGCCGCCGTTCCGGATACCGAACACCACACGAGGGGAGCCACCCATGTCGTCCACCGCGGTCGCCGTCGACGAGACGCGTCATTCCAGCCTGGTCCCGATGATCATCATCGGCGTCCTGTTCTTCATCTTCGGCTTCGTCACCTGGCTCAACGGGCCACTGATCACCTTCGTCAAGCTCGCCTTCAACCTCGACGACGTGAACGCGTTCCTGGTGCCGATGGCCTTCTACCTGTCGTATTTCTTCCTCGCCCTGCCCTCGTCCTTCATCCTGAAGAAGACGGGCATGAAGAAAGGCATGGGACTCGGCCTGTTCGTCATGGCGATCGGCGCGGTGATGTTCGGCCAGTTCGTCACGATGCGCGTCTACCCGGGTGCGCTCACGGGGCTGTTCGTGATCGGCGCCGGCCTCTCGCTGCTGCAGACCGCCTCCAACCCGTACATCTCCATCCTCGGCCCGATCGACAGCGGTGCGCAGCGCATCGCCTTCATGGGCATCTGCAACAAGCTCGCGGGCGCCGCGGCACCCTTCGTGTTCAGCGCCGTGGTGATGAGCAACATCGGCAGCTTCGACAAGCAGATCGCGGCGGCCGGATCTCCCGAGGCGAAGGATGCCCTGCTCGCGGCCTTCGCCGCGAAGGTGCACCTGCCGTACATGGTGATGGCCGGCCTGCTGGTGGTGCTGGCGGTATGGGTGGTCCGTTCCTCGCTGCCGGAGATCAAGCCGTCGAGCGACAATTCCGAGCGCGCCATCGGCCATGCCAAGGGTAGCCTCTTCAGCTTTCCACACCTGTGGCTGGGCGTGCTCTGCCTGTTCGTCTACGTGGGCGTGGAGGTGATGGCCGGCGACGCCATCGGTACGTATGGCCAGGGCTTCGGCATGACGCCCGCCGACACGCAGCACTTCACCTCGTACACGCTCATCGCGATGCTGGTGGGCTATATCGCCGGCCTGCTCCTGATTCCGAAGTTCGTCTCGCAGCAGCGCTACCTGGCCTTCTCCGCCGTCCTGGGCGTGGTCTTCTCGATCGGCACCTATGTCACCAGCGGTTACGTCTCGGTGGGCTTCGTCGCCGCGCTCGGCTTCGCCAACGCGATGATGTGGCCAGCGATCTTCCCGCTGGCGATCAAGGGCCTGGGCGCCCTCACCGAATTCGGCTCGGCCTTCCTCATCATGGGCATCGCCGGCGGCGCGATCATCCCGATGATCTTCGCCCACCTGAAGCAGACCTACGATTTCCAGGCCGTGTTCCTGTGCCTCATGGTCCCCTGCTACCTGTACATCCTGTACTACGGCGCGGCGGGCCACCGGGTCGGCCAGCACGTCAAGGACTGACGTCCCGCCTTCGCTAAGTAACGGCCATCCGCTAGGATGGCCGTCTTGCTATTGAGGGGTCGTAGATTGCGTAGCCCTACCATTAAGGACGTCGCCGAGCGCGCGGGCGTATCGCTCAAGACCGTCTCCCGCGTGATCAACCATGAGCCGTCGGTCCATGCGCGCACCCGTGAGAGGGTGCAGCGCGCGATCGAGGCGCTCGATTACCAGCCCGACCAGGCCGCGCGCAGCCTGCGCAGTTCGCGTACCTACGCACTTGGACTGGTCTACGACAACCCCAACGCGCACTATGTCATCGCCATGCAGAACGGCGTGCTTTCGGTATGCCGCGAGCGTGGTTTCGGCCTGCAGATCCATCCCTGCGACTCCTCCGCCCCCCGCCTGGCGGAACAGCTGGGCGACCTGGTACGGCGCAACCGGCTGGCCGGCCTCGTGCTCTGCCCCCCGATGTCGGAGCAGCCGGGCCTGCTGGCGACGCTGACGGAACAGAAAGTGCCTTTCGTGCGGATCATCTCGGCGCGACAGGACCCGAAGGACGGCTGGCCCTGCGTCTTCGTCGACGACCGCGACGCGGCCTACGCCATCACCGAACACCTCATCCAGCTCGGACACCACCGCATCGGTTTCCTCTGGGGCGGCAAGGAGCACCGCTCCAGCCCCGAGCGTTACCAGGGCTACGAGGATGCACTGCGCGAGTACGGCATCGCGGTGGACAAGAAGCTCGTGGTGGAGGGCGACTATTCGTTCGACGATGGCTTCCGCGGCGCGCGCAAGCTGCTCGCCTTGAAGGAGCCGCCCACGGCGATCTTCGGCTCGAACGACGAGATCGCGGCCGGCGTGCTCGCCGCCGCCCGTTCCGGTGGCGTGGACGTGCCCTGGGAATTGTCCATCGCCGGCTTCGAGGACAGCCCGTTCTCCAAGCAGTCGTGGCCCGCGCTGACCACCGCGCGCCAGAACACGGAAGAAATCGGCCGCCACGCGGCGCAACGCCTCATCGCGGAACTCGAACGCGAGGACAACGACCCGATGATCGAGAACGAGGGCTTCAGCCCGGATCTCGTCGTGCGCGGGTCGACGGCACCGCGGCGGTTATGACCGTTCGCCGCGATCAGGCGATGGTCATCACGCCGATCGCGCCGATCGCCAGGACCACGCCGAACCAGTTGACCGCCGCCAGGCGCTCCTTGAAGCCGAAGGCGCCCACGAGGGCGCCGAGCACCACGACACCCACGTTCATCGACGCGAACACGAGCGACGGGTCCTTCGGCAACGCCTGGTGGCCACGCACGTAGAACAGGATGTTCGCGAAATTGGCGGCGCCCAGCAGGACACCGAAACCCAGGCTGCGCGCCGTGACCGGCGCCTGCCGCGTGGCGGCACGCACCAGCACCGCGACCCAGCACAGCACCATGGCGATGAGGAACGACGCGAGCAAGGCGCTCGCGAATGGAGCGCCCGCCTGCGCGACCAGCTTGAAGCAGATGTCGATCGCGCCGAACCCCGCGAACACGGACAGCGGTGCCAGCCAGCTACCGCGCTCCATGCCGCCGCGCTCTTTTCGCCAGAGCACGCAGGACACCGCGGCGAGCGCGAGGACGATGCCCAGCGACTTGATCCCGGTGAGTGTATCGCCGAGGAAGACGAAGGCGGCGATGAGCGAAAGAAATAACGAAAGGCGCTGCGCCACGTCGGTGCGAACGATGCCGGCGCTGCGGACCGATCGCGCCAACATCAGGAAGATCGTGGGCAACAGCACGCCAAGCACCACCAGCGGCACATAGGTGGCTTTCGCATCGATGGCGGCCTGCGGCGTCGCGTGGAGCAGCCATACGCAGAGCGACGCGGCCACGACGTAGTTCGTGGCCACCGCCTGCACGATGTCGATGTTCGCGCGGCGCGCGAGCTTGAGCAGGGCCGAGACGGCGACGCTGAAAACGACGGCAAGCAGAATGTAGGTCATGGGCACGGCGTGCGGCACGGCAGGGCTGCGAAGGATCGCACATGGGCACGACAGCCGGTGGCTACCTTCGCGCTACCCGGGCAGTGACGGCTCTCAGGCCTTGCGGGTCAGCGTCGCCGCCTCGCGTGCGAGGGCTTCGATGCCGGCCCAGTCCGAAGCGGCCAACTTGTCGGCGGGAGTGAGCCAGGACCCTCCGACGCAGACGACGTTGGGCAGGGACAGGAACTCCGCGGCATTGGCGAGGCCGATGCCGCCCGTCGGGCAAAACCGGATCTGCGGCAGCGGACTGGCCCAGGCGCCGATCAGTTTCGCGCCGCCGGCCGGTACCGCCGGGAAGAACTTCTGGAAGCGGTAGCCTCGCTCGAGCAGTTCCATCGCCTCGCTGGAGGTCGCGGCGCCCGGAAGCAGCGGCAATTCCGAGTCGTCCGCCGCATCGAGCAGGCGCGGCGCGCTGCCAGGCGACACCGCGAATTTTGCGCCCGCCTTGTATGCGTTCTCGAGGTCGCGCGCGGTGAGCACCGTGCCGACGCCGACGAAGGCGCCTTCCACTTCGGCCGCGATCGCGCGCACCGCGTCCAGGGCGGCGGGCGTGCGCAGTGTCACCTCGATCGCGGGAACGCCGCCCGCGACCAGGGCGCGCGCCATGCCCACGGCCTTCGAGGCATCGTCGATGATCACCACGGGAACCACCGGCGCGAGGCGCAACGTGGCTTCGACGAGTTTCTGCTTCGCTTCGTTGCTCATCAGGTACTGCTCCGGTAAATCAAAAGACGCCCGCGCCCAGGTCGGCCGTGACGGCCGACTGGCGGAACATGGCGAAGAGTTCGCGACCCATGCCCGTGTGATGCATGGCAAGGTCGACGTGGTCGGGGACGCGGCTGTTCCACTCGTCGGCATCGACCAACACCTGGAGCGTGCCGTTGACGGCGTCGACGCGCACGGGATCGCCCGTGCGGATGCGTGCGATGGGCCCGCCCGCCTCGGCTTCCGGCGTGACGTGGATCGCCGCCGGCACGCGCCCGGATGCGCCGGACATGCGGCCATCGGTGACCAGGGCCACGCGGTACCCGCGGTCCTGCAACAGGCTCAGCGTCGGCGTGAGCTTGTGCAGCTCGGGCATGCCACGCGCGCGTGGGCCCTGGAAGCGGACCACCGCGACGAAATCGCGATCGAGCTCGCCACGGTCGAAGGCCGCCTTCACGTCGTCCTGTTCGTCGAACACGATGGCCGGCGCCTCGACGACCATGCGGTCGTCCGGTACCGAGGACACCTTGATCACGCCACGGCCGATGTTGCCGTTCAACATGCGCAAGCCGCCATCGTGGCGGAACGGTTCGGTGATGGAGCGGAGCACGCCACGGTTGCCGCTCTCCTTCGACACTGGCTTCCATACGAGCACGCCGTCCTCGAGGGCGGGCGCGGTGCGGTAACGATGCAGGCCGTGGCCCATGATCGTGTTCACGTCGTCGTGCAGCAGGCCGGCATCGAGCAACTGGTCGATCAGGAAGCCCATGCCACCGGCTTCGTGGAAGTGGTTCACGTCCGCGTAGCCGTTGGGATAGACACGCGCCAGCAACGGCACCACGGCCGAGAGCGCGTCGAAATCGTCCCAGCGTAGTTCCACGCCGGCCGCCCGCGCGATGGCGACGAGATGCAGCAGGTGGTTGGTGGAACCGCCCGTGGCGTGCAGGCCCACCACGCCATTCACGATGGCGCGCTCGTCGACGATGCGGCCCAGCGGCAGGTAATGATCGCCCAGGGTGTCGATGGCCAGCACGCGTTCCACGGTGGCCCGGGTGAGCGCGTCGCGCAACGGCGTGTCCGGCGCCTCGAAGCTCGCGCCGGGCAGGTGCAGGCCCATGATCTCCATCAACATCTGGTTGGAGTTGGCGGTCCCGTAGAAAGTGCACGTGCCCGACCCATGGTACGAGCGCGCTTCGGCCTCGAGCAGTTCGGCACGCGTGGCCTTGCCGGCGGCGAACGCCTGGCGCACCTTCGACTTCTCCTCGTTGGGGATACCCGAGGGCATCGGACCCGAGGGCACGAAGGCACCGGCGAGGTGGCCGAAGCTCAGTGCGCCGATCAGCATGCCCGGCACGATCTTGTCGCAGATGCCCAGGTACAACGCCCCCTCGTACATGTCGTGCGAAAGCGAGACCGCCGTGGCCATGGCGATGAGGTCGCGCGAGAACAGCGACAGCTCCATGCCGGGACGGCCCTGGGTCACGCCGTCGCACATCGCCGGCACGCCACCCGCGACCTGGGCGGTGGCGCCGAGCGAACGGGCTGTCTGGCGGATGAGTTCCGGATAGCGCTCGTACGGCTGGTGCGCCGAGAGCATGTCGTTGTACGAGGTGACGATCGCGATATTTGCCGCATGACCGTTGCGCAGGGCGTCCTTGTCGGTCTCCGCGCAGGCGGCGAAGCCGTGCGCGAGGTTGCCGCACGACAGGTGGTGGCGCTTGGCGCCCTTGCCGCGCGCCGCGTCGATCTTGGCAAGGTAGGCGGCGCGCGAGGTGCGGCTACGCTCGACGATTCGCCGGGTCACCTCGGCGAGGGTGGGGTGAATGCTCATGGCGTTTCCTGAGGCTTGGTCCCGGAGCCGTGCGTATCTGGCGCGGCTTCAGGGCCTGGCGGGTTGCTTACGGTGCCCAGTAGACGTCGACCGGCACGCGATCCTGCTTCAGCACGGCGGCGATGGGGAAATCCGCGCCGGCCAGGGCCTTGCCCAGCAGGTCCTTCTTGTCGTCGCCTTCGATGTGCAGGTACAGCGCGCGGGTATCGAGTACACGCGGCAGGCTGAGCGTGATGCGCGGCTCGCCCGCTCCCTCGGCGCGCATCGACAGCACGGGCTGCGTGCCGTCGAGGTCGAGCGCCTCGGCGAGGTGATCGCCACCCGGGAAGAACGACGCGGTATGGCCGTCCGGGCCCATGCCGAGCAACACCACGTCGAACGGGGAGCCAAGCGCGTCGACGCGCTTGCCGACATCGGCGAGCGCGGCGTCCACGTCGTCCTTGTGCGCGCGGTCGAACAGCGGCAGGAAGGATGCGACATGCGCTTCGTGGGTGAGCAGCGTGCTGGAGACCAGGCGTGCATTCGAGCGGTCGCTGTCGGTGTCCACCCAGCGCTCGTCGACCAGCGTGACGGTGACCCTGGACCAGTCGATCTCCTGCTCGGCGAGCACGGCGAACATCACCTTCGGCGTGCCGCCACCCGAAACGGCGATCGTGGCCTTGCCGCGTGCCTCGATCGCGGCGTCGAGCTTCGAGGCGACCTCGCGGGCGAGCTTGTCGGCGAGGGTGAGACGGTCGGCGAATTCGTGTCGGTTCACTTTTGCGTTCATGCGGCGTCCTCGGCCCAGGTGCGGCCATCGCGTTCGATGAGCGCCACGGCGGCGCTCGGACCCCAGGTGCCCGCGGTATACGGCTTGGGCGTATCGCCGCCGGCCTCCCACGCGTCGAGGATGGGGCCGGCCCACTTCCATGCCGCCTCGACTTCGTCGCGGCGCATGAACAGGGTCGGATTGCCACGCACGACATCGAGGATCAGCCGTTCGTACGCGTCGGGCTGCTGCACGCCGAAGGCCGCCGCGAAACTCATGTCGAGCGGCACGTGGCGCAGGCGCAGGCCACCCGGGCCCGGGTGCTTGATGGTCAGCCACAGCTTCACGCCTTCGTCCGGCTGCAGGCGCAGCGTGAGGCGGTTGGGCAACAGCGGACCGCTGGTGGGATCGAAGATGGAATGCGGCAACGCGCGGAACGTCACCACGATCTCCGATACCCGGTTGGGAAGGCGCTTGCCGGTGCGCAGGTAGAACGGCACGCCGGCCCAGCGCCAGTTACCGATCTCCGCCTTGAGGGCGACGAAGGTTTCGGTCTTCGACTGGTCGCTGCCGAGCTCGTCGAGATAGCCCGGGACGCCTTGGCCTTCGGCCGCACCGGCGCGGTACTGGCCGCGCACGGTGAGCTGTGCCGCGTTGCGGGCGTCGATCGGACGCAGCGAACGCAGCACCTTCAGTTTCTCGTCGCGCACGGCGTCCGGCGCCAGCGACGACGGCGGCTCCATGGCGAGCATGCACAGGAGTTGCAGGATGTGGTTCTGGACCATGTCGCGCAGTGCGCCGGCCCGGTCGTAGTAGCCGGCGCGATGACCGACACCGACCGTCTCGGCCACGGTGATCTGCACGTGGTCGATGTGCTGGGCGTTCCACAGCGGCTCGAACAGGGCGTTGCCGAAGCGCAACGCCAACAGGTTCTGCACCGTTTCCTTACCGAGGTAATGGTCGATGCGATAGGTCTGCGATTCGCCGAAGACCCGCGCCACGGCGTCGTTGATCGCGTTGGCGCTGTCGAGGTCGCGGCCGATCGGCTTTTCCAGCACCACGCGCGAGCGTTCGCCATTGAGCCCGAGCGAGCCCAGGCGCTGGCAGATGTCGGTGAAGATGTCCGGCGAGGTCGACAGGTAGAACACGCGGATGTGGCTGGGCTCCGCCGCCATGAGGCTGGCGAAATCGTCCCAGCCATCGGCCTTGCGCGCGTCGAGCGAGCGGTAGCCGATCATCTGGATGAAGGCGTCGAGTTGGGCGGGCACGATATGCGACACGCTCTTCTCGACCGCGGCTCGCACCTGCTCGCGGTACGCGGCGTCGTCCAGGCCTTCGCGGGCCACGCCGATGATGCGGCTCTTCGCCTGGATCTGCCCGTCCGCGAAGCGGTGATACATGGCGGGCAACAACTTGCGGACGGCGAGATCGCCGGTGCCGCCAAAAATGACCAGATCGAACGGTTCGATCGGCAGGAGGGGAGCGCTCACGACAGAGGCCTCTTGAAGGATCGTTGGAATGCCTCCGGATCGTACCAGTGACATACCAGGACGTACCAGCCCCGTACCACTCGCCGCGACGTTTCGTCGCCTTTCACGGCGGGATAACAGCCTGGAAACGTTTGACGGGCCCATTTGGATCGTGCAAACGACTGTTTGAACGGCCGGCTGGTATTCCCCGGCTTGCACGGTCTTGCCGCAGTGGTCGTGGATTGGTATCTTCGCCGCATGGAAAGTGCCCTCGTCGCCGAATACCAGCGCCTGCAACACGACCCGGCTACCCGGCAGCCGCTGGCGTACATGCGCCTGCGCCGGGCCATCCGCAACGTGATCGAGAAAGGCGAGGTCCAGGTGGGCCACGCCCTGCCCAGCGAACGCGACCTCGCCAGGGCCCTCACCCTGTCGCGGGTCACCGTGCGCAAGGCGATCGGCGGCCTGGTCGAGGACGGCCTGCTCACCCAGCGCCATGGCGCGGGCACCTTCGTTTCCGAGCGCATCGTGAAGCCGCTGTCGCGGATGACCAGTTTCACGGAAGACCTGCGCGCCCGTGGCCTCAATCCCCGCTCCGAGTTTTTCGAGCGTGGCATCGGCGAAGTCACGCCGGAGGAAGCCATGGCCATGAACCTGTCGCCGGGCACGCTCGTGGTCCGCCTGCATCGATTGCGCTACGCGGGCGACGAACCGCTGGCGATCGAGCGGAGCGCGGTACCGCTGGACCTCCTGCCCGACCCGAACCTCGTGGAGGACTCGCTCTACGAAGCGCTCGACAAGCTCGGCAACCGCCCGCTGCGCGCGCTGCAACGCCTGCGCGCCGTGGTACTCGGACCCGCGCAGACCCGCCTGCTCCGCCTCGGTGCCGGCAGTGCCGGCCTCAACATCGAACGGCGCAGCTTCCTCGAGGATGGCCGCATCGTCGAATTCACCTGTTCCTGGTACCGCGGCGATATCTACGATTTCGTCGCGGAACTGCAAAGCGACTGAAGAGCCCAACCACGCCATGACGATCCAGCCGCAAGACACCCTGATGTTCCGCGAAGCGCACGAGACCGCCGAGGTCGTCGAGCGGCAACTGGCCCACAACGAAGAAGTGATCGGCGCGCTCGCCGAACACCTGCGCGCGAACCCGCCGCGCATGGTGATCACCTGCGCGCGCGGCAGCTCCGACCACGCGGCGATGTACGCCAAGTACGTGTTCGAGACCCAGCTCGGCGTCGTCACCGCATCGGCCTCGCCGTCGGTCACGTCCATCTATCACGCCACGCAGCACCTCGACGGCGCGCTCTATGTCGCCGTATCCCAATCGGGAAAGAGCCCGGACCTGGTCCGCAACGCCGAGGCGGCGAAGAAAGCCGGTGCCTATGTGGTGGCGCTGGTGAACGTGGTCGATTCACCGCTCGCCGCCGTCGCCGACGTGGTCGTGCCCCTGCATGCGGGGCCCGAGAAAAGCGTCGCCGCGACGAAGAGCTATCTCGGCGCGTTGTTCGCCATCCTTCACATCGCCGCGCGCTGGAGCGGCAACGCCACCATCGGCGATGCGCTCACCGCGTTGCCCGCGCAGCTGCGCGAAGGCTGGGACGCGGACTGGTCGGCGCTCACGGATGGCCTCGTCGACGCGCACAATCTTTTCGTGGTCGGTCGTGGCTTCGGCTTTGCCGGGGCCCTCGAAGCGGCGCTGAAGTTCAAGGAAACCTGTGGACTGCATGCCGAGGCGTTCAGTTCGGCCGAGGTCAAGCACGGGCCGATGGCGCTCGTGGGTCCGGACTTCCCGGTGCTGTTCTTCGCGCAGAACGACGACACGCTGCCTGGCGTGCTCGACGTCGCCGCTGAATTCCGCAAGCGCGATGCCAAGGTCTGGATCGCCGCGCCCGGCGCGACGGGCGAGGGCGTGCTGCCACTGGTGGCGTCCGCGCCGATCAGTGCGCCGCTGCTTGCCGTGCAGAGCTTCTACCGCGCCACCGCGGCGCTTTCCCTGAAGCGCGGTTTCAATCCCGATGTCCCGCCGCACCTGAACAAGGTGACGGAGACGGTCTGACGTCGAAACCGGCCTTCGGGCCGGGCACCGCCTTCCATAAAAAGTTTCAGATAGAGGAACACCCGCATGACCATCGCCCTCGTCAACGGCCGCGTACTCACCGATAACGGATTCCAGGGCGGTTTCGCCGTGCTGGTCGACGGCGGCACCATCACGGGATTGGCGTTGCCATCGGACCCGCGCGTGCGCGCCGCGGAACGCCACGACCTCGGCGGCCGCACGTTGCTGCCCGGCTTCATCGATTGCCAGGTCAACGGCGGCGGCGGCGCGCTGTTCAACGACGCACCCACGGTGGAGACCATCCGCACCATCGGCGAAGCGCACGCGAAGTTCGGCACCACCGGTTTTCTGCCGACGCTCATCAGCGACGACGCCGAGGTGATGGCGAAGGCCATCGATGCCGTTAACGCGGCCGTGGAGCAGGGCGTGCCCGGCGTGCTCGGCATCCACCTCGAAGGCCCGTTCATCGCGCCCGAGCGCAAGGGCGTTCATGACGCCGCCAAGTTCCGCATCGCCGGTGCCGAGGACATCGCGATGGTCGCGCGCCGCCATGGCGGCGTCACCTTACTCACTCTCGCGCCGGAACGCGCGTCGGACGAGGTGCTCGAACAACTGGTGTCCCACGGCGTGATCGTCGCCGCCGGCCACACCGCCGCCGACTACGAGACCACGCGCGGCGCCCTCGCCAAGGGCGTGCGCGGCTTCACCCACCTGTTCAATGCGATGACGCCATTCACCAGCCGCGAGCCCGGCGTGGTCGGCGCCGCGCTGGAAGACCCGGCAAGCTGGTGCGGCCTGATCGTCGACGGCCATCACGTGCATCCGGCCTCGCTACGCGTAGCCATCGCCGCGAAGGCGCGCGAGAAGATGATGCTGGTGACCGATGCGATGCCGCCGGTCGGCTCCGACAATCCCAGCTTCGTGCTGAAGGGCGAAACCATCACCGTGCGCGACGGCGTCTGCCAGACGGCGGACGGCACGCTCGCCGGTTCCGCGCTGGACATGGCCACGGCGGTACGCAACACGGTCGGCATGGTCGGCGTCGCCTACGACGAGGCCGCGCGCATGGCCTCGACCTATCCCGCCGCCTTCCTCGGCCTCGGCGCCAGCCATGGCCACATCGCCGCCGGCTACCGCGCCGACTTCGTCGTGATGGACGAGAGCCACCACGTCGCGGAGACGTGGATCGGCGGCACGAAGGTCTTCGGCTGATACCTGTAACCGGGGCAAGCACCCATCGCCGCTGAAGCGGCTCCCACAACAACTGTTCCTGCGACAAAAAAGGCCCGCGCACCGCGCCGGCCAGTTCCAGGG
>NZ_JBPGXU010000093.1:0-15649 GCF_056755675.1 Luteibacter sp. KNZ12-1A
AGATGTGTATAAGAGACAGCCTCGGCTCCTAATGTCGCGCCGAGGGTGACGCCCGGCAGCTCTCTCGACCCTGGGGTGGATTGGAAGGAAAGAGCAACGCTCGCCATATGCTGCACCGGGTGGGAAGCGGGCTGGCCCGCGAATCCTCAATCCTTCCGCTGGCGAAGAAGGCGTTGCACTGATCGGGCGAGGCTTGTCACCGCTCGCTCGGTTGCGATGCATGGCCTCATTCGCTCGAAACAGGGTGGCGAATCGCGGGCCAGCCCGCTTCCCACCCGCGTGAGGGGGTTTCACACGGAGACGGCATCCACCCCCGGTCGCGGGCGTTGCTTGTGCCACACGCCACCTCAGTGCCTGGGAGAGCCGTCGGCCGCCACCCTCGTCGCTCCGGTTGCACCGTCGCTCGGGAAAGGATGCCGCTGCGCGGCCGTGTCTGATGGCTGGCGCCCCGTCGCGCCCGTCGCGCCGGGCGGGGTTTTCGATTCGCCCTCCGTGGCTCAGCGAAAACGGCCGGCCGTCCAGGCCGGCCCCCTGGCGGGCCTTTTCGCCCGGCGCTCCTCGGTTCCACAAGTCGCGCCGAGGGTGGCGGCCGACGGCTCTCCCAAGCACTGAGGTGGCGTGCGACAAAAACAACGCCACCGACCTGGGGAAGACACCTTCGTGTGAAACCCCCTCACGCGGGTGGGAAGCGGGCTGGCCCGCGATTCGCCACCCGGGGGCGGCAAACGACACGCGACACGGCGAGCGGTGCTCTTCCCACCAACCCGCCTCCGTGTCGAGAGAGCTGCCGGGCGCCACCCTCGGCGCGACATTAGGAGCCGAGGACGGGCGGGCGGAGAAGGCCCGCAGGGGGCCGGCCTGGACGGCCGGCCGTTTCCGCTGAGCCAGGAGGGCGAATCGGAAACCCCCGCCCGACCGTCCGAGCCCGCCGGGGCGCAGCCATCAAACACGGCCGCGCAGCGGCATCCTTGCCCAAGGGACGGCGACTACCGTCGCGCCGAGGGTGGCGCCCGGCAGCTCCCCCGCCACGCACACAACGAACGCGAGGGCGAAGCCGAGCCGAAAGCCCTATCCGGAACATCCGCGAAGAACCTTTTACTCGAGTCCCGCGTAATGCCCGCGCATGGTGTCGAGGTAGGCTTCGAGGTTACGGCCGGGAAGATCGGCGAAGGTCTCGCCTGCGTCGCGGCAGTCGGCGATGCGGTCGGGACGAAAGTTGCGGAACGCCTGGCGATGGCGGCACCAGGTACCGAGGGTCCACGCGCCGCCCCAGAAGGACAGGCACAACGGCTCCACTTCGCGCGTGGTGCCACGCCCTTCGGCATCGCGGTAGTCGAGGCAGAGCACCCGGCGCGCCAGCACGGCCGCGTGCAGGCGGTCGAGCATCACCGCGACCTGGTTCTGGAAAGGGTCGCGCCAGATAGGTGCGAAGATCTTCGACTGCGCGGATTTCTCGCGCAGGTCGGGCGGTAGCACGGCCTCGATCTTGATCAGGGCGGCCTGCGCTTCCCGCGCCAAGCGCTCGCCGGCGAACGCGCGGACGAAACGGGTTCCGGCGACCAGTGCCTCCAGTTCGTCGGCGGAGAACATCAGCGGCGGGATGTCCGAGCCCTTGCGCAGGATGTAGCCCACGCCGGCCTCGCCTTCGATGGGTACGCCGGAGAGCTGGAGGTCGGCGACATCGCGGTAGACGGTACGCAGCGAGACTTCGAGGGTGCTGGCCAGCTGCCGCGCGGGCAGCGCGGTGCGCCGCCCGCGCAGGGCGTTGATGATGAGGAACAGGCGATCGGCGCGGCGCATGCCCGAATCATCGCCTCCCGCGCGCGGCGCGGGAAGCGGCGATGGTCACGGCCGCGCATATCCGCCGGCTCAGGCGGCGGCCAGGGTCTGGGCGCGAGCCAGCGCCGCGTCCTGCACCGCGGCGCGGACGATGGCCGGGCGCACCATCAGCCTCGCCACGTACTGCTCGAAGACATCGCGGCGCGGCACGATGCCGAACTTCATCGTCCAGTCCAGCGCACTGGCCCAGAGGATGTCCGCCGCGGTGAAGCGCTCGCCGAACAGCCAGGGGCCCGGCGTGAGTTGCGCCTCGATGACGTCCATCACCGTGTCGAAGTCGCCATAGGGACAGGTCGAGACAGGCGCGGGCTCGTGCTTCATGAAGCGATCCATCACCGCCGGCTCGAAACACGAACCGTAGAACGCGAGCCAGCGGAGGTACGGCCCGCGAAGCGGATCGCGCAGCCCCGGCGCCAGCTCCGCTTCCGGATAGAGGTCGGCGAGGTAGGTGAAGATCGCCGGCCGCTCGGTGACCAGGCCGTCCAGGTGCTCGATGGCCGGAACCTTGCCCATGGGATTGACCTTCAGGTACTCCGGGCGGCGCTGCTCGCCCTGGGTGAGGTCCATCACATGCATGTCGTACTGCGCACCCAATTCCTCCAGCAACATCAGCGTGCTACCCGAGCGACTGTTCGGTGCGTGGTGAAACTTGATCCTGTTGGCGTTCATGCGGTGATTCCCTTGTCTGTCAGCGATGAAATGAGTGGGCGATGCGGAGGGCGAGCGAGCGGGTGGGCGCCGTCGCGGCGCCGGCGGCCGGCTGCCTCGGCCGGACCGGGGCCACTGTCGCGGAACGGCCGCGGAGGCGGCTCCCGCTGGCGGCGCCGGTGTCGTCATCGGGAGCGAAGCGGTACTGGCCATCCATCAGCATGCCGCGGCGCCCCAGTGGCGCGTAAAGGTCGGCAAGCCGTTCGAGGAACCGATTCATGCGACTACCCCTTCCCATTGGTGTGAAGGAGAGTCTGCGCGGGGGCTGCTGACAACGTACTGTCAGCAGTCCCTCTGGCGCCATTCACCCGCCACCCGGACAATGCGGGTTTTCGCGCCAGGTCTCCTTCCGATGACGAAACCCATTTCCCTGATCCAGTTCCTGATCGAAGAGAAGCGCGCGGGGCACATCAACGCCCAGCTCAGCCTGCTCATCGAGGTGGTGGCCCGCGCCTGCAAGCGCATCTCCGTCGCCACCGGCAAGGGTGCGCTGGGCGGCGTGCTGGGCAACGCCGGATCGGACAACGTACAGGGCGAGGCGCAGAAGAAGCTCGACGTGATCTCCAACGAGATCCTGCTCGAAGCCAACGCCTGGGGCGGCCACCTGGCCGCTTGCGCCTCGGAGGAAATGGAAGACCCGCAGCCCATCCCCGATGCCTATCCCAAGGGCAACCACCTGCTTCTGTTCGACCCGCTCGACGGCTCGTCCAATATCGACGTCAACGTCTCGGTGGGCACCATCTTCTCCGTCCTGCGCTGCCCCGACGGCGTCACCGAACCGAAGGTGGAGGATTTCCTCCAGCCCGGCACCGAGCAGGTGGCGGCGGGCTATGTCGTCTACGGCCCGAGCACCCTGCTGGTGCTGACCTTCGGCCATGGGGTGCACGAGTTCACCCTCGACCGCGAGCACGGCAGCTTCGTGCTCACCCGCCGCGGCATCACCATTCCCGCGGAGACGGGCGAGTTCGCCGTGAACATGTCGAACCAGCGCCATTGGGAAGCCCCGATGCAGCGCTACATCGGCGAGTTGCTGGCCGGCGCCAACGGTCCGCGCGGACGCGACTTCAACATGCGCTGGGTCGCCTCGATGGTGGCCGACGTGCACCGCATCATCACCCGTGGTGGCGTCTTCATCTATCCGCTCGATGCCAAGATCACGGCCAAGGGCGGCACCGGCAAGCTGCGCCTGATGTACGAGGCCAACCCGATGGCCTTCATCGTCGAGCAGGCCGGCGGTGCCGCCACCACCGGCCGCGAACGCATCATGGATATCCAGCCCGGCGCACTGCACCAGCGCGTTCCGGTTTTCCTCGGTTCGCGTAACGAGATCGAGGTGGCGACCCGCTACCACCTCGAGGCCGACCAGACCCGCGGTTGACGTTCCCGCCGGGCGGCCATGCCGCCCGGCTTCCGCCATGAACCGGTCATGCCGTCGCCGCGCGCATGCCCGATGATCCGCCAGCCATCCTCCCGGTCCCTTCCATGTCCTTCCGCCGTGCCCGCCATTGGCTCCCGCTGGTTTTCGCCGCCCTGCTCGCCGGTTGTTTCGGCGGCAGCAAGCCGGACACTCGCCCCGACACCGCCCTGCCCGTGCTGGCGGCGAAGCCGCGCATCGGGCTGGCCCTCGGCGGCGGGGCGGCGAAGGGCTTTGCGCACATCGGCGTCATCAAGATGCTGGAAGCCAGCGGCATCCATCCCGACGCCGTCTCCGGCACCAGCGCCGGCAGCGTGGTCGGCGTGCTCTACGCGAGCGGCATGGACGGTTTCCAGCTACAGGAGCAGGCTTTCGCACTCGACGAGGGCAAGATCCGCGACGTGCGCTTCTTCTCGGGCGGCCTCGTCCAGGGCCAGAAACTGCAGGACTACGTGAACGCACTGCTCAAGCAGACGCCGATCGAGAAGCTGCGCATACCGTTCGCCGCCGTGGCCACGGAACTGGAGAACGGTTCGCGCGCCGTTTTCATCCGTGGCAACGCCGGCCAGGCCGTGCGCGCGTCCAGCAGCGTCCCCGGCGTGTTCGAGCCGGTGGATATCAACGGCAAGCACTTCGTCGACGGTGGCGTGGTCAGCCCGGTGCCCGTGGACGCGGCACGCCAGCTCGGCGCCGACATCGTCATCGCCGTGGACATCTCGGCGCGGCCCGATGGCAGCAATCCCGACAGCATGGTCGGCATCGTCGGCCAGTCGATCACGATCATGGGGCGCAAGCTGGCCGAACAGGAACTGGCCCGGGCCGACATCGTGATCCGGCCGAAGGTGGGCCAGATCGGCCCGACCGATTTCGACCAGAAGAACGTCGCGATCCTCGAAGGCGAACGTGCCGCGCTGGCGGCCATCCCGGCGATCAGGGCGAAGATCGCCGAGAAGACGGCCGCCATGGGCAAGCCACCCGTCGCGGTGGCGACGCACTGATCAGCCGGCGTCCACCAGGGCCAGGGCGGACTGACGGCCCAGCGAGAGGATCTCGTCGGAGAGGGCCGGATCGGCCACCGCGCGCGACAGCGACAGCGAGCCGACCAGGGAGGCGAACACCGCCATGGCCAGGGTGCGGCGACGCTTGCCACGGATGCCGTCCGGCAGCGTCGAGACGATGAGTTCGACCATCTCGGTATAGCCACGGGTGAAAGCCGCGCGTGTTTCGACGGGACGCCGTGCCATCTCCGCCGACAAGGCGGCGGCGACGCAACCGGCCTCGGGCGCGTCACGGTGTTCCGCCGACAAATAGCTGTTGACCAGCGCGCGGTAGCTTTCGCCTCGCGAGGCCGCCACGCGGGCGCCCAAGCGTTCGACGGCACTGGCCGCCGCCATCGCCACGCTTTCGCGGACGAGGTCTTCCTTCGAGCCGAAATGGTTGTAGAAGCCGCCCTGGGTCAGGCCGACCTCGCCCATCAGGCTGACCACGCCAACGGCGTCGATGCCGTCGGCGCGAAAACGCTGCGACGCCGCCTCGACGATCTTCTGGCGGGTCTGTTCCTTATGGCCTTTCTCGTAACGCATGCTGCTCGCTCCCCAGGGATTCTCCCTGCCCGGAGCTATTGTAGCCAATCCTTGCGCGTTGAAATGTCGAGCGTCATGGGGACTTCCCGGCGGATCACAGTTGCCTGCGATCCGCCACGTCCTTCGCCGTCACCGTGCCTTCCTTGCCGCCGAAGTGGCGGATCACGTAGTTGGCCAGGGCCGCCACCTCGGGATCGCTATAGGCTTGGCCGAAGGCGGGCATGTAGATGTCGGTCTGGCCGACGCGCATCTTCACCCCATGCAGGATCGCCTGGGTGACATTCGCGCCGCGCGGATCGTTGACGCCGCGCGTACCGGCAAGGCCGGCGTTCGGTGTCTGCTGTCCCGCACCGTTCCACTGGTGACAGCTCGCGCAGGCGCCTTCGAACAGACGCTGTCCGTCCACGTTGGCGGTCGGGTCGTCGCCACCCGGTGCCACGGCACTGGAAGCGACCATGGCCTTGGGCGCCGGATCGACCACGATGGGGTCCTTGCCTTCGCGTGGCGGCACGGTGCGCAGCCATGCGACGAGGGCCGCGGTGTCTTCCGGTTTCAGGAATTGAAGGCTGTGCGCCACGGCCTCGCCCATCGGGCCGTTCGCCGAGGCATGGCCGGCGGCGTAGCCCGTTCTCAGGTACTGGACCAGGGCTTCGTCGCTCCACTTGCCGACGCCGTGCTCCGGGTCCGAGGTGATGTTATATGCGCGCCAGCCCTGCAACTCCTGGCCCGCCAGTTCGTCGCGATGGTTCAGCCCATAGCCGAGGTTGCGTGGCGTATGGCATTCTGCGCAATGGCCCAGCGCACCGGCCAGGTAGGCGCCGGCATTCCATTCCGGGGAACGAGAGGCATCCGGCTCGAAGCGCTGGCTGCGGAAGAAAGCCGCGTTCCAGAAACCCATCGCCCAGCGCTGGTTGAACGGAAAGCCGAGATCGTTCGGCGTCTCCGGCTGGCGCACCTTGGGCAAGGTGAAGAGGTAGGCCTTGATCGCCAGCACATCGGCCCGGCTCAACTGGGTATACGAGGTGTACGGGAAAGCCGGATAGAGGTGCTTGCCATCCTTGCGCACGCCTTCGCGCACCGCGCGTACGAACTCGTCGTCGCTCCACCGGCCGATGCCGGTTTCCTCGTCGGCGGTGATGTTGGACGAGTAGATCGTACCGAACGGCAACTTGAAGGCGACGCCGCCGGCAAAGGGCTTTCCGGTCTCGGGCACGGTATGGCATGCGATGCAGTCGGCCGCGCGGGCGAGGTATTCGCCACGCGCCACGGGATCGGCGTTGGCCGGCGCACCGGCGATCGCCGGTGCCGTGCCATCGGATTTATCCGTGCGGTTGAGCACGAAGTAGGCACCGACGCCGATCACGATCAGCAGCAGGACGATGATGAGGAAACGTTTCATGCCACGTCCTCCTTGCCATTGAGGACGCCAGCTATTTTCTTCAACGCGTCCGGCGACTCGGCCAACTGGGTACGCGACACGGGCAGCTCGCGCAGGCGGATGCCGGTGGCCGCGAAGATCGCATTGGCCAGGGCTGGCGCGGCGATCGCCGTACCCACTTCACCGATACCGCCCGGCGCTTCGTCGTTTTCCACCGAGTACACGTCGATCTGCGGCACCTCGTTGATACGGAGGCTACGGTAATCGTGGAAGTTGCTCTGCTCGATGGCGCCGTTCTTCAGGGTGATGCCGTTGTAGAGAGCCGCGCTCAACCCGAACAGCAGGCCGCCCTGCATCTGTGCCTGCACCGAACTCGGGTTGATGGTGATGCCGTTGTCCACCGCCACCACCGCGCGGCGCAAGCGCACCTGGCCTTGCGCGGTCACTTCCGCCTCCACGATCGCGCAGACATGGCTGCCGAAGGGCGAGCCCACCGCGATCCCGCGCCCGACACGCGCGGGCAGCGGCTGGCCACCCCAGCCGATCTTCTCGGCGGCGAGGTTCAGGACGCCCAGGGCACGCGAACCGGGTTTCATCAGCGACCGGCGGTATTCGAGCGGGTCCTTTCCCGCCGTGTGCGCCAGCTCGTCGATGAAGCTCTCGACGATGAACAGGTTGTGCGTGGGGCCGACACCGCGCCACCAGCCCACGACCAGGCCGGGAGGCATCACGTGATAAGCCCACTCGACCAGTGCGTTGTCCATCTCGTAGGGAAGATCGGCGGCGGATTCGATCGCGTCGCTGTCCATGCCGTCCTTGCCCATCGCCGCAGGCAACCAGCGGCCCAGCACCGTGCCGCTGGTGATGCGGTGTTGCCACGACGTGGGCTTGCCATCGTCGCCGAGCGTGGCGGAAATGCGGTCGTAGTACAGCGGACGCACGCGATCGTGGCGAATATCTTCCTCGCGGCTCCAGATCACCTTCAGCGGGTAGGACACCTGCTTCGCGAAGGCGACCGCCTGCTCGACCTGGTCGGTTTCCAGGCGGCGACCGAAGCCGCCGCCGAGGTACTGGTTATGCAGCACCACGGCCTGCTCGGGAATACCGCAGATGCGTGCCGCTTCCTTCACCACGCGTGTGGGCACCTGGGTGCCGGTCCACACTTCGCAGTGGCCGGGAGTGACATGCACGGTGGCGTTCAACGGCTCCATCGTCGCATGGGCGAGCATGGGCGACACGAAGGCCGCCTCCACGCGCTTGCCGCCCGCGGGCGCCTCGCCTTTCGGCTTGCGACCGACCAGCGCCTTGCCGTTGCGCGAGGTCTCCTGCAGCGCGGCGATGAGGGTCTGGGTGTCCAGCTTCGCGTTGACGCCGGGCTTCCACTCGATGTCCAGGGCCTGCAAGCCCTGCTGGGCGGCCCAATAGTGCTCGCCGACCACCGCCACCGCATCGTCGAGCTTGATGACCTCGATCACGCCGGGGATGGCGCGGGCCTTGCTGTCATCCACGGCGCCCAGCGTGCCGGCGAGTTCGGGGCTGGTCTTCACCGCCGCGAACTTCATGCCCGGCACCTTCACGTCGATGCCGAACTGCGTGCCACCGTTGACCTTGTCCGGCGAGTCGATACGGCGCAAGGGCTTGCCGATCAGCGTGAAATCCTTACGTTCCTTCAGCTTGACGCTGGCCGGCTGGGGCAAGCGCCCCGCCGCTTCGGCCACGGCGCCGAAACCCAGCGTGCGTCCGGAAGGCACATGGGTGATGACACCGCGGGCCACCGAACAACCCTCCGGATCGACATGCCATTGTGCGGCGGCGGCGGCGACGAGCATCTCGCGTGCCACCGCGCCAGCTTCGCGCAGGGCCTGCCACTGGCCACGCGTACTGGTGGAGCCGCCGGTGATCTGTCCGCCGCCGAGCAACGCCTGGCCATAGAGCGCATCGCTCGGCGGCGAGTGCTCCACCTTGATCTGGTCGAAGCCTACGCCGAGTTCCTCGGCCAGCATCATCGCGATACCGGTATAGATCGACTGGCCCATCTCCGCCGAAGGCATGACCAGGCGCACGCTGCCGTCGGCATCGATACGTATGAAGGCGTTGGGAGCGAATGGCGGATTGCCATCGGCCGCCGCCGCGGCTTCGTCGCCAGGCTGCCGGCGCGGATTCATCTGCGCCACGGCGGGGCCCATGCCCGCGCTCCACAGGAAGGCGACGGCGAGACCGCCGCCAGCGAGGCGGAGCGCCTGTCGGCGCCCCTCGTCGATCGTGCCGGTGTGATCGTGCGCGCTCATGCGGCACCTCCATCGACGATCACCTGCAAGCCATTGGGCTGGCCCGTCGCGGCCTGCTTGATCGCCTCGCGGATGCGCACATAGGTAGCACACCGGCAGATGTTGCCGGACATGGCAGCGTCGATATCGCGATCGGTCGGGTTGGGCGTGCGCGCCAGCAAGGCCGCCGCCGCCATGATCTGGCCGGACTGGCAGTAACCGCACTGGACGACATCGACGGCCAGCCATGCCTGTTGCACCTTGGCGCCTTCGGGCGTGGCGCCGATGCCTTCGATGGTCGTGATCGCCCGGCCGCCCACGGCCGATACCGGTAGCTGGCACGAACGCACGGGCTGGCCGTCCAGGTGCACCGTGCAGGCGCCGCACTGCGCGATGCCGCAACCGAATTTCGTGCCGGTCAGCCCGACCACGTCGCGCAGGACCCATAACAGGGGCATGTCCGGCGGCACGTCCGCCTGACGATCCTCACCATTGACGCGCAACGTGACCATGACGGCTCCTTGGGGCTGGGCGGAGCGGACGGCTCCGCTGGCGGGATGCATGACAACACGCAGCTTACGACGAAAACCCATCCGGGCGTTTTGCTGGAATCGGCGCATTTGAAGAAAATGGCCGTGCGTGGCTGCGGTGCCTCGGCGGGAGCCGATGCTCTGGTGGGAGCCGGCCTTGTCGGCGACGGGTGCTTGCTGAAACCTTGCCCGCTGCCGCGGGATCGCCGACAAGTCGGCTCCCACCAGGTCGTCTCAGCCCGGCTCGCTGCCGCGGGATCGCGGACGGGGGCGGCTCCCACCGGAGCGCTGTTCCCGGCAGGGTGAAACCCACCATCAGCGGCGCAGGGGATTCGCCTCGACGCCCTCGTTGGTGATCTTCACCGGGAGGATGTGGCCGTCCTTGTCGAAGTACATGCGATCGATCGCCGTCTCGCGATCGTTGGCCTTCGTGTGCCCCAGCGGCCGCCGGTGGTAGACGATGTACCAGCTGTCGTCCCGGGGCACATGGAACACCGAATGGTGGCCGGCGCCGGTGGCGATCTTCGGGTCTTGCTGGAGGATCTTGCCGAGCCGCTTGAACGGCCCCATCGGCGAGTCACCGATGGCATAGGCGACGGAATAATCCGGGCCGCCCCAACCACCTTCCGACCACATGAAGTAATACTTGCCGCCACGCTTGAACATCATCGGCCCTTCCACATACTCCGGCCCGGGCGTGATCTCCTTGAACAAGGTGCCATCGGCCATCGGTTCCACGGCGGTGAAGTCGGCTTTCAGCTTCACGATGTTGGCGTGCTTCCAGCCACCATAGATCATGTACCAGGTGCCGTCGTCATCGCGGAACACGAACTGGTCGATGGGCTGAGCGCCGTTGTGGAACGCACCGATGAGCGGCTTGCCGAGCAAATCGCGGTACGGGCCGTCGGGCTTGTCCGCCACCGCGACACCGATGCCACCGAGTTCGTGGTCGTTCTGGATATCGTTGGCGGCAAAGAAGAAGTAGTACTTGCCATCCTTCTCGATCACCGACGGTGCCCACAGCGCCTTCTTCGCCCAAGGAATGTCCTTGATGTCGAGCACATCGGCATGCTTGGTCCAGTGCACGAGATCGGGCGAGGAAAACGCATCGAACCCCGTCTGGGCAGCGTATTCCTTCGATATGGTCGGGTAGATCCAGTAGGTGTCGTCGAAGATGGCGGCCTCGGGATCGGCATACCAACCGGGGAAAACGGGATTGCCCGCATGCCCCGGCGGTGGTGCGGCGACCGCGGCGGTCGACATCGATACAGCCAGCAGCACAACCTGCCAAACCTTCCGAACTTCCATCCCGATCATCCCGTCGTTCGTGTGGAATCTCCGATCGTAACGGGTTCGGACGGCCGAATGCGAATGGCGGTCAGAATTTGTAGCGTGCGGTGCCGACGATGCTCCGGCGTGGGCCATAGAAGCAATCGCCGCGGGCCAGGCATGTGGCGTTGTAGGCCTGGTCGGTGAGGTTGGCGGCGTTGACCGAGAAGCGCCACGGCCCCTGCGTGTAGGCCACCATGGCATCGAACAGCGTTTTTTCCGGGACCTTCAGCGTTCCCGTCTCGTCGTAGTTCGTTCCGATGTAGCGTGCACCGACACCGAAACTGACGCCATCGCTGTCGGCGTCGTTCACGTGGTACACGCCCCACACCGAGCCCTGGTTCTTCGGCAGGCCGGCGACGATCGTGCCGTCGTCGGGACGCGCCTTGGTCCACGTGTATGTGCCGATCAGGTCGACATGACGACCGATGCGCGTGGAGGCCTCCAGTTCCACGCCGCGAGTCTTCGCCTTGCCGGCCTGGACCTGGTTGAGCGGATTGGCCGGGTCCGGTGCGAGACGATTTTCCTCGCGCAGGTCGTAGTACGTCGCCGTGATCAGGGTGGGCGAACCGACCGGCTGGTACTTCACGCCAGCCTCGTATTGCTTGCCGCGCAGGGGCTCGTAGGGGCGGTTGTAGAAGTCGAGGCTATCCAGGGGTTGGAACGACTCGGTATAGCTGACGTATGGCACCAGTCCGTTATCGAAGCGGTACATGACGCCGAAGCGCGATGTCGTGGCATTGTCGACCGAGCGGCTGTCACCGGTGGTCAGGGTCGCGCGGTCGTGGCGCAGGCCGACCGTGGCGATCCAGTGTTCGCCCCAGTTGATCTGGTCCTGCACGTATACGCCTGTCTGGCGCGTGTGGCTCGACGCCACGGGGAAGATATCCGGAGCGACGAATCCGTTGCCGTAGACGGGCGCGTAGAGATCGAAGGGGACGCCGTCGAAGCCGTTGCCCTGCCGCCTGTCGGTATGCGAATAGCCGACGTCCAGTCCGATGAGGACACGGTGGTGCATCGAGGCGAGGTCGAAGTCCGCTTCGGCATGCGTGTCCGTGACGAAGCGTTTGTGCCGGTCGATGCTGATGTAGCTGTAACGCGCGACGGTGCGCTGTGTATCGTCGAGGAAGGGATACGACGGATTCGAATAGACGTCCGGGTAGAGGCTTCGGTAATCGACGTTATCGTGCGAGTAGCGCATGTTCTGCACGAACTTCCAGGTGTCGTTGAAACGGTGCTCGAACAAGGAAGTGAACGATCGCTGTTGGGTGTCATAGCGATCGAACCCGGGCTCGCTGACGAAGCGCCGCGTATCGATCCGGCCATTGGGATTGGGCAGCAAGGTGCCCGAGTGCGGCAGGAAGTTCAGCGACGTGCCGTTGTGATCGAACTGGAGGTTGGCCAGCAGCGTCCAGCGGGTATCGGCATCGGGCATCCAGGTGATCGAGGGCGCGATCGCCTTGCGGTCGTCCGGCACGTGGTCGATCTGCGAATCGGAGTTGCGGTAGACGCCGATCAGGCGGTAAGCCCAGTGGCCTGCCGCATCGAGGGGGCCGGTGAAATCGAATGCCACCTGCTTGCGCGCGTTGTTGCCCAGCTGCGCTTCCACCTCGTGGGAAGCGGTGAATTGCGGCAGTTTGGACGAAAGCGCGATCAGGCCACCCGTGGTTCCTTGCCCGTACAACACCGACGACGGGCCACGGACGATCTCGAGGTGGTCCAGGAAATAGGGTTCCGTACGGGCATAGGCACCGCCGAAGTTCTGCTTCAGACCATCCAGGTATTGGGTGAACGAGGTGCCGCGCAGGAACGCGTCGTCACCCCGGCTGTCCACGCCATAGGCATCCGCACGGACGCCGGCGGAATAGCGCAAGGCATCCTGCACCGTGAGCACGCCCTGGTCGATCATCTGCGTGTTCGAGATCACCGAGATCGCCTGGGGCGTCTCGATGAGTGGTGTATCGGTCTTGGTCGCGGCGGAGGCCTCGGTGCGGGCGTAACCCTCGTCCAGTCTCTGCCCATGAACGGCGACGGGGGCCAGTTGCACGGCTTTGTCCCCGGACGTGGGCGGTTCCGCCTCCTGGGCAGGCGCGGTGAACGACATCAGCAACCCGGCTAGCAGCGCGGGCAAGGTTTTCTTGCGTAGGATCATGGACTTTCCCTGTTCGGGCGCATGGCGGCATCGGCTGCCGCACCCGGTCATTATTGCGAATGAATCTCATTACAATGATGACTTAAAAGCCCCTTCCCGCGCAATAATGCGAATGAATGTTATTTACCAGGGTGGGCCGGGAGCGCTGTCCCGCCCATGGGAAGGTCGAGATAACTGCCGCCCAGCCACTCGATCCGCAGCGGCTCACCCGCATCGGCGCGGCTTTCCATGCCGACATCCTTGCCGCTCCCCATGTTGATCGACGAGCCCGGTTCCTTGACCACGGACACCACCGCGACGAGCCGGCTGCCAGGCTCGAACAACCGGCTGGTGGTACGTCCATTGGTGAACGCGAGCGTCATGCGTTTGCCCGGCACCAGGAGATGCCGTCGCACGCGATCCTCCATGTAACTGGCGCGTGCCAGGTACCAGGACAGCTGGAAGTATTCGCCGTTGGCCTTCTTCTCGTACAGCGTGATGCGCAGGTCGAAGTCTCGCTTGTTCGTCACCACGTCGAGCTTGCCCGAAAACAAGCCGCTCAACTCGGTGCCGGCGGGCAACGGCTCGCTGGTGAAGACGAGGGCATGGCGATCGTCCAGCACGGCCGGCGACGCATCCTCCGCGGGAAGGTCGTCCCGCTCGCCAAGGTTCACGCTAAGAACCGAAGTGCTCGTGGAAGGACGATCACGCAGCCTGGCCTCGCCATCCTCCGTCACGAGAAAGAGCCGCCGACTTCCTGGCGCCATCCTCTCGATGCTGGGCGCGTGCTTCCACACGTTCGCACCCATCACCTCGTAATTGATCCGGTCTTCCAGCAAGGCCGGCTTCGCTCCGCCACGGAAGACATAGTCGAACCACTGGTAGCGAAGCACGCGACTGATGTCGATCTTCGCCACCGGGTCGATGGCATAACCGTAGACCACCGGCCGTGCCTTGCGCTGCGCGCCCACGTGGTCCCACGGGCCGATCAGCAGGTAATGTTCCGCATGCGGGTTGTAGCGCCGATGTTCGCGCACGTAATGCAGCGCGCCGATCTGTCCACCGTCGAAGTAACCGGTCGTCGTGAGCACGGGAATGTCGATGGCGGCGAACTCGCGGCCCTGCGGGATCATGTCCCGCCAGTAGTCGTCGTACGAGGGGTGGTCCAGCCAGCGCTGGAAGACCGGATTCGGCTTGCCTTCCAGTTCGTCGAGCGCCCGGTAGCTCTTGCCGCTTTCGTACCAGCGCCGATAGAGGTCGTTCCAGTGCGCTTTGTCGCCGTAGCGTTTTTCGTCCAGGCCTTTGCCTTCGGCCACGTACGGCGCCCATGGGTAGACGAAGGACAACGACACGTTACCTTCCATCGGCACATCGATACCCGGCGCCACCGTGACCGAGGGCATCAGCGCGCGTAGCGCCTTCGGCCGGTGTTTCGCGGCGGCCCATTGGGTGAAACCGTTGTAGCTTCCTCCATACATGCCGACACGGCCATCGCTCCATGGCTGTTTCGCGATCCATTCGATCGCGGCGTCCGCGTCCACGCCATCGTGTTCGTAGGGCACGGCCTGTCCGGTCGACAGTCCCTTGCCACGCGAATAGCCGACCACGGCGGCGTAGCCGTGCGCGGCGGTGAGGCGCAGCTCGGTCGAGGACCACCACGGATTGGCGTAGATGGTGAAACCGAGCAAGGTGGGCAGCGGCACGGTGCGATGCCTGGGTAGCATGACCAGCACGGTGACCGATGCGCCATCGGGAATCGGCACGAGCATCGGTTCCCGTACGTCGTAGCGGCGGCGATCGTCTTCGTCGATCAGCTTCTCGGTAAAGGGGCGGAATGCCGCATAGGCTTCGGCGGTCTGGTACGCCTTGACCAGGGCGACCGCGTCAGCCACCGCGACGTCACTCCCCTTGCGCTGCGCGAGCAGGTCCAGGTAATCCGCGCGCAACCGAGCAGGTTGTGGGCCGTACGGCTCCATGTCCGAACCCAAGCTGGAGATGACCTGCGAAGCCATCACGTCGTCGAGCGTGGCGAACACTTCCCGGAACGCACGCGCATATGCCTCGCCGAACGGCAGGTGCATGGTGGCCTCGGCCTGGCGCGCACGCGCATAGACCAGCCAGCGGATGACACCTGCCGCATCGAGTGGCTGGGCGCTCGCCTTGCGCAGGACAACGAGTTCACCGAGGCTTCGCGCGGCATCGTCGTAGCGGTGCGCGACCAGTTGCAAGGCCGCCAGGTTGTCGAGATACGCCGCGCGGTCCGGCTCCGTGTAGGCGACGATCGCCTCGGCCGCCAGCTCACGTATCCCGGCGTCGCCATTCGAGCCGCCTTTCCATGGCAACCTCGCCGTCCCAGCCATCGCCGAGGCCACGGCGAACACAAGGGCAAGAGCCATGATCCAGCGGCGTACGGTGTGCTTCGGCATGATCGGGTATCCATGAGGTTGCCGTGAGGTTGCCCATGCCCGCC
>NZ_JBPGXU010000094.1:0-15516 GCF_056755675.1 Luteibacter sp. KNZ12-1A
ACGGATATCCGAATTCTCGATGCGTGGAATGATGCCGAAGCGACGGTTCTTCCAGTTGAGGCCGAGCACGCCCTGGATGATCAGGAGGTCGCCCGACGGCTTGCCGCCCACCCGCATGGGGACGCCGGTATCGTGCGACTTGCACTCATGCGGATCGTCGGTGGCGTAATAGATCGCGTTCGACATGCGCGTCTGCGTGTCACTGGGCGCGGAGGGCAGGGTGAAGTCGGCGTAGCAGCCCAGTTCGCGCAGGAGGATCAGTTCGTTGTCGATGCCGCACCAGCGGCCGTCGGCGCGCGAATTGTCCAGGCACCAGTTGCCGTGGATGAAGGCGAAGCGGAGCTGGCCGGTGACCGGATCGCGTGGCAGCGCGCCGTGCTTCTCGTGTAGCAGGCGGTTGAAGCGATCCATCGTGGCGACGAAGTTTTCCGGCGTGTCGTTGTCGTGGTGCAGGTGGATCTCGATTTCACCGTAGCCATCGGCACAGAGCGCGGCGATCTTGTCCAGGTGCTCCTCGACGTATTCCTCTTCGGGGTAGAAGAAGCTGTGCTGCGGCACGCGTCCTTCGGCATCGCGGTGGCGCGACGCCATGGCCCGGTACTCCTCGCACCAGCGGTCGACGCGGCGGCGCTGGGTGTCCATGTCGACGCGGCCCCAGTTCGGCTCGAAATGGTCGACGAAGCAGAACAGCACGTGCACGGGGCCCTCGACCTTCGGTGGCGCGCGCCGGGTCAGGTATCCCCACAGCCAGTACTGCATGTTGCGCGCGCGGATCGCCACGGTCACCGCGATGGCGGCGAACAGGATGAAGGCGAGAAGGATGATGACGATCACGCGGATGCTCCGGCCGGGACCAGGGTGAGCAACTGTTCGGCATTGTTGCGCCACTGCCGTTCGCTGGCGATGTAGGCTCGCGCGGCGTGGCCGACGCGTTTGCGCTCGTCGGCGCGCTGGGCCAGTTCGAGCACGCGCTCGACGCAAGCCGTCGCGTCGCCGCGTGGGAACAGCCAGCCGGTATGGCCGTCGACGATCACTTCCGCCACCGGCGCGTAGTCCGGCGCGACCACCGCCACGCCCATGCCCATGAACTCGAACAGTTTCATGGGGGAGCCATAGTGATTGGAATTCGGCAGCACGGCATAGTCCATGCAAGCGATCCAGCTGGCCACCTCCTCGTGTGGCACGCGGCCGGGAAGGAGCACGCGATCGGAAAGTCCCCGTGCCGCGATCAGTTCGCGTACCGCCGGCAAGGTCTTGCCGTCGCCGACGAAGACCAGGGCGAGATCGGGTACGCCATCGAGGCGATTGGCGATGGCCTCGACGAAGCTGTCCATGCCGTGCCAGTGGGCAAATGCGCCGATGTGGCCGCACACGGTGCGGCCGGTGAGTCCGCGCTCGGCACGCAGGCGGTCACGATCGAAACGGGCGGGATCGAAACGGGGCAGGTCCACGGCGTTGGGCGACACGACGGAGGGAGCGATGTCGCCATACGCCTGCCCAGCGATATCGCGGAAGTAGCTGGAAATGAAGACGAGGCCGGTGGCGTTGCGCAGGCACCAGCCCTCGATACGGCGCGCAAGCGCTTTCATCGTCAGCGGGCGCACGCGGTCGACCAGGGCGGAATCGTTGATCTCCAGCACCAGTGGAATACCACGTTGGCGCGCCAGCCATACGGTGGCGAAGAGGAACAGCGAATAGCGTTCGTAGATGAGTTCCGGTGCGGCGCCGCGCCATGCCCAGCCCATGCGCAGGAGGGTGGCCGCGTTGTAGAGCAGTTCGAACGCCTCGAAGACGATCCCGGGAAGCCGTGTCACCAGGCCGGCGATCGTCCCGCGACCGGACGAGGCCGCGGTATCGGTTTCCTTTTCCGGGTCGGCCCCGGGAAACGACATCACGTCCACGTGATGGCCCAGCTCGCGCAACGCGCCCACGATGCCGCGGATGTGCACGCCTTCGACATGGCGGCCACGCGTGCGGTGATGGTAGAGGATCCTCACGACGCGGTCCCCGGCAGGGCGGCGAAGCGCATGCCCTGGTCGAGCCACTCCGGCAGGAGCACGTCCAGTGCCTGGGCCGCTTTGTCGCTGTCGTCGTGCATGAGCACGATGTCGCCCGCGGCCGGTGGATCGCCGCGCAGGCGCGCGATCAGTGCTTCCATCGGCCGGTCCTGGTAGTCGAGGCTGTCGTACGACCAATAGACAAAGCTGCGCTTGTGCCGGACGAAGTACGCGAGCAACGGCGCACCCACATAGCCATGTGGCGGGCGCATGCGGTGATGCGGACGGTCGTCGAACAGGCGCAGCAGCGCATCGGTGCGATGCACCTCGTCGAGTTGCCTGGCCAGGGTCATGTTACGGAAGGACCAATGGCTATAGGAGTGGTTGCCGACCATGTGCCCTTCATCGACGATCCGCTGGACGATATCCGGATGCCGTTCGATCTTTTCGCCCACCAGGAAGAAGCTGGCCTTCACGCCATGCTTCGCCAGGGTGTCGAGAAGCCGAGGCGTGTAGCCGGGCTCGGGACCATCGTCGAAGCTGAGATAGCGCAGCGCCGAATCGCGCGTGCGCGTCAGGACGAGGTTCTCGGGCAGCAATCCGAGCAGGTCGTGCTTTTTGGGTTTCCAGTTCATGCGTTGGCGCCAAGGTGGGCCGGGGCTCCGGCGGCGACACGGCCGAGCATGCGTTCGAGCCGGTCGATATTCTCGTCCCAGCGGAAAGTCGCGGCATGCGCCGCGATGGTGGCGGGATCGAAATGACGTTCGAATGCCTCCACGAGCGCGGTTCCGAGTTCACGAGGCTGGTGTGGTGGCACGAGGATGCCCGCCTGGTGGGGCAGCACTTCAGGAATGCCGCCTACCGAGGTCGCGACGACCGGTGTGCCGCATGCCATGGCCTCCAGGATCACGTTCGGCACGCCTTCGTTGTGGCTGGGCAGGCAGAGCACGTTCGCGGCCTGGAACCAGTCCGCCAGCGCGGCGTGATCCACCGCGCCTTCGAAATGCACGGCCGGTGCGCAGCACAGGGAAGCCGCGCGGTCCTCGAGGTTGGCACGGCTCGCTCCTTCGCCCACGTAGACCAGGCGCGCGTCATGCTGCCGTTTCACGAGGGCGGGAAACGCCTCGATCAGGTCGTGACAGCCTTTGGTCGCCTTGAGATTGCCCACGTAGAGCACGATCGGCACCTCGGCCGGCAGGCCCAGGCGCCGCCGTGCGGCGGCCCTGTCGCCGCGGTGGAAGATGCGCGTGTCGACGCCGTTGTAAATCGTCTCCACGCCTTCGGGACGCGCACCGAGTTCGATCGCCTTGCGCGCGAGTGCCTTGCTCACCGTGATCACGGCGCCCGCGCCACGCAGGGCGGACTTGATCTGCGGCCGGCGCAGGCGCGCGGCGGCCTGTACGTTGAGGTCGCTGCCGTGCGCCTTGACGACGTAGGGAATGCCGAGCAGGCGCGCCACCCAGGCCCCGCCTGCCGCGTCCGGATACGCCCAGCTCGCCAGGATCACGTCGTAGCGGGCACGACGCAGGTCGCGGCCACGCTGCCACATCACGCAAGCGAAGAAGCAGAATGCGTTGAGGAAACGGCCGATGCCGGGCGGGTGGTAGAACGTGAAGTGGTCGCGCCGGATGCCGGGGACGTCCACCGTTCCCTTCACTCCGCCCATGCGCTCGCGGAAGTCGACGGCCGTGAGCACGTCCACCTCGTGGCGCTCCGCCAGGCGCTGGAACTGCTGCCGGTTGAACGTGCCGCGGCGGGGATCCCATGGCGTGGGAAAGAGATTGGTGAGCACCAGGATCTTCATGAGGCATGCTCCATGTCGCCGAAGTAGAGCCGGCCATAGCGCGCGGCCATGGCTTCCATCGATCCGTGCGCCTCCACCCAGGCGCGCGCCGCCAGGCCCAGCGTGGAGGCACGCTGGGTCGCATGAAGCAGGTCGAGGATGGCCGAGGCCAGCGCAGGCGGATCGCATGGCGGCACGAGGTGCCCGGTGGTCCCGTCGTGCACGATCTCCGCATTGCCGCCCACGTCGGTCGCGACGATGGGCAGGCCGGCGGCGCAGGCTTCCAGCAGGGCCATGGAATAGCCTTCGGTCACCGAGGAAAGCGCGAACAGGTCGAAACCCTGGAGCAGGTCGCGCACGTCGTTGCGATCTCCCAGGAAGTGCACGCAGCCGGCCACGCCTTCGTCGAAGGCGGCGGCGCGCAAGGTCTCGCGCAACTCCCCGTCGCCGACCAGGACCAGCGCGGTATCCGGCCGGGTATGGCGGACGATGCGGAAGGCGCGGATCAGGCTCATCTGGTCCTTGGCCCAGTTCAGCCGGCCCACGCTTCCGATGATGCGGGTGCCGCGCGGTACCCGGATCAAGCGGGTGAGGCGTTCGTGCATGATGTCGGAGGCGACGTCGAAGCCTTCGAGCACGATGCCGTTCGGCACGACGCACGTCTTCGCCGCCGGTGCGATGCCGCGTCGCACCGCATCCGCGCGCGCGGCTTCGCAGACGGCGACGACGGCGTCGGTGGCCTTGAGCGCGCGGCGGAAAAGCCATTCGCGGCGGCCGGGCTTCCTTTGCGCACCCATGCCATGGCGGGTGTTCACCACCTGGCGGATACCCATGCCCGCGCTGGCGAGCACCGCCTGGTAATGGGCCACGGCATTATGCGTGTGCAGCACCTCGGTGTAGTGGGAGGCCAGCAGTTGGCGTGCGCGGCCAAGGGCGCGCAGGTCGAAACCGGTGCGCTTGTGGCAGGCGGTGACGGGGATGCCTGGCGGGTCCAGCTCGCTTGCCAGCGAACCGCGCTCGAACAGGCACACCACCTGCACCTTGTGGCCTTGCCGATGCTGTTCCTTGACCAGGTCCAGGACCATGCGTTCGAGGCCGCCGCGGTTGAGGTTCTCGACGAAGTGGGTGATGTTCACGAGGCCAGCTCCGAAACGGTGACACGCAGCTTTCCACTGCGGGTCAGCGGGATGTCGTCGACGAAGTGGCAATGCAGTTCGGCGCTGTCGCCCAGCACCTTGCCCACTTCGCGGCGAATGTAGTCGAGCGAGGCATCGTCGAATCCACGGCCTCGCACGATCGACAGGTCGAGCCGGTCGAGTCGCCGCTGGACGAGCTGGAAGCGTGCGAGCCCCGGGACGTCCTTGAGCATGTGCGGGAAGAATTCGCCCGGAAGGATGTGGCCGGCGGGAGTCCGGATGGCGTCGAGCTTGCGGCCGTCGACCGAGGCGAGCATGGGCAGGCCCCGGCCGCAGGCGCATGGGGAGGTGGCATACGTGGCCATGTCGCCGTTGACATAACGGATGAACGGCATGCCGTAGTTGAACAGGTCGGTGATGGCGACCTCGCCGCTTCCGCCGAAGGCCGGCATGCCTTCGTGGTCGAGCGTCTCGACCACGAGGTGGTCCGCGTTCACATGCAGGCCCTGGCGGTGCTCGCACTCGGAAGCGACCAGCATGAATTCACGACAGCCGTAGGTGTTGTAAGCGGGCGCACCGAAAGCCCTCTCGATGAGGTCGCGCTGGAACGGATGCAGGGCTTCGGCGGCACCGATGACGGAGACCGGACGCGCCACCCGGCGATCGTTCGCCAGCAGCCATTCGGCCAGCCGCACGAGCGGCCCGACGTAACCGACGACGACCTCCGGACGGTAGGCGTCGATGGCGTCGGCGTAACCGGCCATGTTCGACTCGTTCATGTGGAAGCTGTCGAGCAGCTTGCGTGCGAACACGGCGTTGTAGACGCGGTCCTTCATGCGGTGCATCGCGCTGGGATTGCCGACGGCGCCGCCCCAGAGGAACAGCGTCCGGCGTCCCATCCGCGAACCGGCCCAGCCATAGCCGCGCCACATCACGGCCACGCGGCGGTCGTTGCTTTCGCGGGTGAAACCGAAACGCAGCGGCTCGCCCGTGGAGCCGCCGGTGGCCTTGTAGCCCAGCGATGCCTTCAGCGACGTGGCCTTGATCTCGTCGGCGTTGTCGCGGATATCCGCCTTGGTCAACACGGGAAGCTTCGCGTAGTCGTCCATGTCGCGGATGTCCTGCGGCACGATGCCCAGCGCGTCCCAGCGACGTTTGTAGTACGGCACCTCGCGATAGCACCAGTCGAGCAGGCGTTTCAGCCGCTGGAACCGCAGAGCCAGCACTTCCTCGGGTGCCAGCCACTGGTCGCGCTCGTAGCGGCGCATGTACTTGGGCGTGTCGCGACGGCGCAGGCCGCCTTCGTACGCGGGCCAGACGATGTGCCGCAAGGTGGTCTCGTAGAGTTTCATACGGTTCGCAGGAGCACGGCGACGAGGACGAACAAGGCGAAGACGCTGCATGCCCCCGCGGGCAGCCAACGCCATCCTCCATGGGAGAGGCGGAACATCGGCAGGACCGGCCAGCGGCGGCGCGCGCCCACGTAGTAGCCGGCGACCATGGCGGCGATCAGGTAAAGCACCACCATGTAGCTGCGGCTGAGGAAGAATGCCGCCGCGAACAGGCCGCACAGGGAAAGCAGCAGGGTCAGTGCCATCTGGCGCTCCGCGGCCCATTCGGCCTGGATCGCGGGATCGGAACCGGCCGGGCCGTGGTGGCGCACGATCGTCAGCATCATCCAGAAGCCGTAGCCGACGAAGGCGAGCCAGAGCACGAAGCCGATGAAGCCGGTTTCCGCCAGCACGAGCACGAACGAGTTGTGCGCGGTCAGGTCGTTGTACTCGGTGAAATTGCCGGGACCGACGCCGAACGCGGGGTGCTCGCGGAACATCTCCAGGCCCGAGTACCAGGCGTCCACGCGGCCCGCGGCCGATTCCTCGCCGGCGTCGAGTTCTTCCATCCGCGAGGAGAGCAGCTTCATCGCGGCGAGGCCGACGACGCCGATCGCGCCCGCGACCAGGGCTCCCTTGCGGTACCAGACATAACACCCGGCGACGACCAGCACCGCCAGCATGGCGCCGCGCGAATTGGTGAGATAGGTGCCGTAGAGCAGGAGCAGGGCTGCCACGATCCACACCGGGCGCATCGCGCCGGCGCCGCGCCTGCCGAGGAACACCGCCATGGGCAGGGTCGCCGCGAACAGGAGGCCCAGGTCGTTCGGATCGTTGAAGATGCCCACGTACTGGATGCGCCCGCCTTCGCTCAACGGCGTGCCCGTCCAGCCCACGCCGGTGCTCGCCTGCTCGACGCCATGCAGCGCGAGCACCGTCGCACAGGCCACGAACACGCCCATGGCGATGCGTACCCGTTTCTGCGTGCCGCACGCGGCGCCGAAGACGAAGAAGGCGATCACCACCGGACCGAAGCGGGCCAGCTCGTCGAGCGCGCCGCCCGCCCAGCCGTTGCTCATCTGCGAGATCATCAGGATCAGCAGGAACGCGGGCAGGATAACGAACTGCGGTGCTTCGAAGGTCTTCGAACGCGACGCCAGCCACATGGCGAAGGCCAGAAGCAGCACCACCGGGAGGATGGGCACGGTCTCCAGGCCGGGTACGTAGTCCTGGGGCCGGATGATGGTGAGTACGACGTAGAGGAGGATCAGGGGGAACATGCTTTTTCCCCCGGTCCGGCCGCCTGGTGCGCGGGCGTGGGATAGCTCATCAGCTGCGGCAACGCGAGCATCGCGGCGAACCAGCCGGGGCCCATGTTGCTTTCCACCGGCAGCCGGTAGAGCGAGTAACGGTTCTCGCTGGGCTCCGCGTTGGTACCGCAGACGTAGCTGCAGGCGAGTTGGAATCCCGCGTGGCGGGTGGCCGAGATCACGTCGTCGTTGTAGGCGCGGTCGCCACCGACCGGATAGGACATCAGCACGGCGGGGTTGCGCAGTTCACGGTCCAACGTGGCCTTGGATTCGCGGATCTCGCGTTCCATCTCGTCGCGCGGAAGGCGTGCGAGCATGCGGTGGTGCACGCCGTGCGATCCGAATTCGAACCCGGCCGCCTCCATCTCGCGTGCCTGGTCCCAGGTCATGGGGCGGCAGTCGACGGGACGGGCGGCCGCCGAAGGCATGTTCCATTCCACCTCCAGCCGCTCGATCATCGCGCTTTGCCCGAACGCGTCGAGCCATTTCATGCGCAGCAGCACGTTGCCGGCGATGCGGCGACGCGCCGGCCGGTCCGACGGAAGCGCGATGTCGATCGACAGTTCAGGAAGGACCAGCCGCGCCGCCGTCGTGAGCAGGATCATGTGCACGAGCCAGTCGTACGCATACGGACGGCCCGTGTCGATGTGCCCGGTGGAGACGAAGAACGTCGCCGGCACGCCGACCTCGTCCAGGATCGGGGCGGCGATCCGGTAGTTGTCGTCGTATCCGTCGTCGAAGGTCACCGCCACGGTATCCGGCGGCAAGGCCTCGCCGGCGTCGAGGGCGGCCACGACGTCGGTCAGGCGCATGGGCCGGAAGTATTTCCTGATCCGCAACATCTGCTCGCGGAACTCGGCGGGCGGCGTGCTGATGAGTTCGAGGTCGAAGCCGAACGTGTCGGGGTCCGGCAGCGGCATCACGCGGTGGTAGGCGAGGATGCGCAAGTCGCGTTGCCACCACGCGCGCACGCGTTGCAGCGAATGCAGCAGGCCGCTGGAATAGCACAACTCGCCGAGCCGGCCACGAATACCGGGCGCTCCGCGCGGGGGCATGGGGGTCACCATAGGTGCAGCCTTCGATTGCGTGCGAAGGCCAGGAGCGCCTGCGCCGCGAAGAGGTTGAGGTAGAAGAAGGCGACCGCGATGCGCAGGGGCAACAGGCGTCCCAGTGGCGGTTGCAAGCGTGCGAGACCGACCAGCAGCAGTCCTCCGATCAGTCCGCCGAAGGCCAGGGCGTACATGGGGTGACGGGTGAACAACAGGCCCGTGCTGGCCGTGAGGGCCAGGATGAGCCACGGCGCGAACAGGCGCAGGAGCTTGTGGCTGACGAAGCGGAACCAGAGGGGATTGCGCCACGGCGCGAGCAACCATGGCGCGAGCTGGATCAACTGATAGTTTCCGGCGAGCGTGCGGATCTTGCGCCGCCGCTCTTCCTCGGGCAGTTGCGACGGCTGGTCCCACGCCATCGCCTTGGGCTCGAAGACCACGCGCTTGCCTTGCGCCGCCACGCGCATGGGCACGAGCACGTCGTCCAGCACGGTCCCCGCGGGCAACGGCTGGAACAGCGAACGGCGTATCGCGTACAAGGCGCCGCTGACGCCGATCGTCGAGCCGGACAGGCTTTCCGCATGACGGATGCCTTTCTCGTAGCGCCAGTAGAAGTCGACGCCCTGGGCGAAGCCGCTGCGCACGTTCTCCATGTGCAGCTCTCCGCCCACCGCGCCCACGGTCGGGTCGCCGAGATTGGCCACGAGTTCCTTCAAGGCCACCGGGGAGAGCTTCTGGCGGACGTCGGTGAAGAGCAGGACCTCGCCACGTGTCAGTGCCACGGCATCGTTCAGGCAGGCCGCCTTGCCGCGCCGGTTGGGAAAGTCCAGCACGGTCACCCGGGGGTCGGTCGAACGCCGTGCCGTCGTCACCGTCGTGTCGTGGCAACCGTCGCAGGCGATGACGATGTCGATCAGTTCGGCGGGATAGTCCAGCTGCCTCAGGCTGGCCAGTTTCGCGCGGATGAAACGCTCGCCGTCGTGCACGGCCATCACGATGCTGACCGTGGGAAGGATCGCGCGTCGCGCCACCGGCAATGGACGCAGGCGGGCCTGCATCCACACCAGCAGCGGGTAGCCGACGAAGACGTGTAGTAGCAGCGCCGCCGAACTCCAGCAGACGAACCAGGCGATATGTGTCATGTCGGCGTTCCCCCCGGGCGCCAGGTCAGCCGCGTCCAAGAAGGCGGCTTAGCAGGCCACGTTTCGTGGCGGGCGCCGTGGCGGCCGGGATGGCGACCGCCAGTTCCGCGGCCAGCGTGCCGAGCGTGCCATTGGCGATGTCGAGCAGGTTGAGTTGCACCCCCGTGAGCTTCTGGACGCGGACGGCCATGTCCACCGCGAGCAGGGAATGACCGCCCACGTCGAAGAAGTTGTCGCTGGTGCGGATGCGCGACATGCCGAGCAGTTCGGTCCATACCGACGCCAGCAGCCGCTCGCTTTCGCTGCGCGGTTCCGTGCTTTCCACCGACGCGCCCGCACGGGGTTCCGCGGGAAGCGGCAAGGCCGCGACGTCCACTTCGCCCGTTGCCAGCAGCGGCAAGGCATCGAGCACGACGAGGTGCGCGGGCATGGACCAGGCCGGTAGCGACGTGGCCAGCGCGGCGCGCAGGTTTTCGACGTCCGGCGGATTACCCGGTGCGCCGACCGCATAGGCATCGAGGAGGACGAGGCCGGCATGGTCCGTCCGTGGCACCGCCATGGCGCGCACGATGCCTGGCTGGGCGACGAGCAGGGCTTCGATCGCCGCCGGCTCGACGTCCAGGCCGCGGCGGCGGATGCGCCGGTCGTCGCGCCCGATCACCTGCAACTGGCCGTCGGCCAGCCAGCGTCCGCGGTAGCCGGTGCGCAGCAGGCCGCCGTCACCCGGCTGCCGTTCCGCGTTGGCGCGCTGGCCGAAAGGCATGGCGAGCGCGCGCCCGGCGACGCCGAGTTCACCGGTCGCGCCGATCGGGCAGGGCTCGCCGTCGTCGTCGAGTATCCAGATTTCCGCATGGGTGGCCGGACGGCCTTCATGCAAGGCGTCGGCGATGTGTTCGACACGGCCGCACGTCGCGACGGGAGCCGATGCGGCGTCGCCGAACAGGGTCCATAGCTCCGCCGTGGAAGCGGCGATGCGAACCGCCATGTCCGGCGTGGGCGTACCGCCGGCGACGACCGCACGCAGGCGGCGATCGCCCGGCCAGTTCGTGTCGACGAGCGCGTGCCAGGTCTCGGGACCGGCGATGAAGGTATCGAGATCGCAAAGGTCGCCATGCGCGAGGGCGTGGGCGTCCACGATCCGCCAGGTGGCGCCATGGGCCAGCGCGAGCAGGGGTGCGATGACCGACATCGGGTCGATGGGCAAGGCATCCCCGGAAACACGCTGCCCGGCGTCGAAGGCGAGCGCGTCGGCGAGCCCTTCCACGGCCGCGGCGACGGCCCGGTGCGAAAGCGCCGTGCCTCGCGCCTTGCCATCGGGGCCCAGGGTGTGAAAGGCGATGGCGGCGCCATCGGCATCGGGACGCGTGGCGAAATCGTCCTCGCCAACGACGGCGGCATCGAGTTCCGCGTGGTCCGCATCGAGCCAGAGGGCGCATGCGCGCGGCCAGTCCAACGTCGTTTCGAGCGCGGCGTCGCCGACCAGCACGGTCATCCGCGCATCGGCGAGGATGTCGCGCAGCCGCGCCGCGGGGTCGGCGCGGTCGAGCAGGAGGGCGGTGCTTCCGGTCCTGGCGATGGCCAGGAGGGCGGCGAGGCGTTCGCTGCCGGGGTCGACGCAGAGGCCGACGACACTTCCGTTCTTCGCGCCACGTTCGCGCAAGAGCACCGCCATGCGGTCGACACGGCGCAGCAGCGACGCGTAGGTCGTTTCGCGGTTCCCCTGCGCGATGGCGACGGCATCGGGCGAGATCGCGGCGCCCCGGGCGACCAGGGCGTAGAGGTCGGCGGGCAGGCGCGCGTCCGCACCGGTCGCGTTCCAGTCGCGCATGCGTTCGCGTTCGGCCGCGGTGGCCGCGGTGAGCGTACCCACCGCGATCGCGGGATCGATGGCGACCTTGCGCATCATGCCGAGGTAACGCTCACGCATCAGCCGCGCCGTATCCGCCTGCAGCAGGTCCGCGTTATAGGTGACGCCGCCGACCATGCCCGCGTGGCCTTCCAGGAACCAGAGCCCGAGGTCCTCCGTGGCACCGCTCTGGAACAGCAGGATCTGTTCATGGGCGAGACCACCCCAGTCCACCACGCGCTGACGGGCATCCTGGAACGAGAACAACGCCTGGTAGAGCGTGGCACCCGCGCCATGGCCGACCTTCAGTTCGCGTTGCAGGTATTCCAGCGGAACGTCGGGATGACCGAAGGCCTCGATGGCGGTGCGTTTCACGTGACGGACGAACTCCAGGAACGACAGCGCCGGATCGACGCTCACGTGCAGCGGCAACAGGTTGTTGAAGTAGCCCATGACCGATTCCAGTTCGGTCTGGTTGCGCCCGCGCACCGGCGTGCCGACGACGAGGTCGTGCTGGCCGGCCGAACTGGAAAGCATCGCGAAGTACAGGGCGAGCAAGGTCATGTTGAGCGTGGCGTCCGCCTGGCGGGCCACCTCGTGCATGGCGTCGGTGTCCTCGCGCGACACACGTATCCATTCGGTCCGGCCGAGGCCGGACATGCCGGGACGCCGCGGATGATCGGTGGGCAGGGCGCGCACGTCACCCATCTGCGCGAGACGCTCGCGCCAATAGCCGAGCTGGGCCTGGAACGCGGGCGATTCGAGCCACTGCGCATGCCACTCGGCGAAATCGCCATAGGTCACGGGCAGCGGCGCCAACGGCGAGGGCTGTCCGGCGGCGAAGGCGCGATACAGCGCGGACAACTCGTTGTAGAGGATGTCGAACGACCAGCCATCCCAGATGATGTGGTGCGGCATGAAGAAGAGCGCGTGCTCGTCGTCGGCCAGGCGGAACATGCGCGCGCTGAACAGCGGCGCGGTGCCGAGATCGAATGGCGTGTCGGTCAGTTCCTGCAGGCGCTGCATCAGGCGGCCTTCGCGTTCCTCCTGCGGCAGGTGGCTCAGGTCCTCCGCGGGGAAGAGGGGATACTCCAGCCGGGGCACCACGACCTGCGCGATGTCGTTGCCTTGGTCGCGGAAGGCGGTGCGCATGATCGGTTGCCGCTGGATCAGGGCCTGGAAGGCCATGTCGAAGGCGTGCTCGTCGAGCTGGCCACGCAGGCGGTGCGCGGACGGTGCGTTGTAGGTGACGCGGCCGGGATGCATCCGCTCCAAGGCCCACAACCGGCGCTGCATCAGCGACAGCGGGGCATGGTCTTGTTCCGCGGCGGGGCGATGGCCCACGGGCGCGGTGGCCGGAGCGCTCCCGCTGGCCACCTGCGCGCCGATCGCGGAGGCGAGCCGTTCGATCGTGGGCGCGTCGAACAACGTGCGGAACGACAAGGTGACGCCGAACTCGCGGTTGAGGCGGGCGGTGAGCTGCGCGGCCAGCAACGAGTGACCGCCGAGGGCGAAGAAGTCGTCGCGGATGTCGAGGTCGGGCAGGCAGAGCACGCTTTCCATCGCCGCGGCGACGCGGCGCTCGTCCTCGTTGCGCGGCGCGATGCGCTCGCCCGACGTGGAGACGGAATGGGCGATCGGCGGCGGCAGGGACTTGCGGTCGGTCTTGCCGTTGGGCAGCAGCGGAATGGCTTCGAGCACGAGGATATGCTGCGGAACCATGTAGTCGGGCAGGCGCGCGCGCAAGCGCGCACGCAGATCGTCCTCGTCGAGCGCGGCGGCACCCTCGCGGCCCACGACATAGGCGACCAGGCGCACGTCCCCGGGGCGATCCTCGCGTGCCATCACCACGGCGCGGGCGACATCCGGCGCATCGGCCAGCACGCACTCGATTTCGCCCGGCTCGATGCGGTAGCCGCGTACCTTCACCTGGAAATCGAGACGGCCCATGTGTTCGAGCAAGCCGTTGCTGAGCCAGCGGCCACGATCGCCGGTCCTGTACATGCGCGAATCGGGCGCTTCCGACCAGGGGTCGGCGACGAACTTCTCGGCCGTGAGCTCGGGACGGTCGAGATAGCCGAGCGTGACGCCGGCGCCACCGATGTGGATTTCGCCGGGCACGCCCAGCGGGCAATGGTTGCCGCGTTCATCGAGGATGTGCACGGTGGTGTTGGCGATCGGACGGCCGATGTAGATGCCGCCGCGCGGGTCGGATACACGCCAATAGGTCGAATACACGGTGGTCTCGGTGGGGCCATAGCCGTTCCACACCTCGCCACAACGGTCGAGCAGGGCTTCCGCAAGGTCGACGGCCAACGGTTCGCCGCCGGACACCGCGCGGAAGGCGGGCCGGCCTTGCCAGCCCGCGTCCACGAGCAGGCGCCAGCCGGCGGGCGTGGCCTGCATCATGGTGGCGTCGCAGTCTTCGATCAGCCTGCGCAGCTGTCCGCCATCGCGCACGTCGTCACGGCCGGCGACGACGATCTCCGCGCCGCTGGTCAGCGGCAGCATCAGTTCCATGAAGGCGATGTCGAACGACAGCGTGGTGACCGCGACCAGTCGGTCGTCCGGGGCGATGCCCGGCACGCGCTGCATGCTGGTGAGGAAGTTCGCCGCCGCGCGGTGCGGCACGCGCACGCCCTTGGGCCGGCCGGTAGAGCCGGAGGTGAAGATCACATAGGCGACGGAGTCGGGCGTGGCGGCGCGGCGGTCGCGCTCGGGCCGTTCGAAGGATGCATCGATGACTTCCTCGCTGTTCAGCGCGATCACGCGCGCGGCATCGAAATCGAACGCCAGCGGCGTATCGTCGTCCACCACCAGCGCGGCGAGCGACGCATCCTCGGCCATGAAGGCGAGCCGTTCGGCGGGAAAGGCAGGGTCCAGCGGGACGTAGCCGGCGCCGGATTTCAGTACGCCAAGCACGGCCGCGACCATGTCCAAGCCGCGGGCCAACGACAGGCCGACCAGGGCGCCGTGGCCGATGCCGCGCGCGCGCAACGCGTTGCCGATGCGGTTGGCACGCGATTCCAGCGCCGCATAGCTGAGCGAGCGGTCGGCGTGGCGGACGGCGGCGCGCTCGGGCGCGCGGTCCACTTGATGCTCGAAGAATTCATGGGCCAGGCGGAGTTCCGGGAACGGGGTGGGCGCAGGCTGCAACGCGGCCAGTTCGCGGTACACGGCGTCGGATACCAACGGCAGCGCGACGGCGGCTCCCGCCGGGTCCAGCGCGGCGTGGCGCAGCAGCGTCGCATACGCGTCGAGCCAGCCTTGCACCGTGGCGCCCTCGAAAAGGTCGGCGTTGTACTGGCATTCGAGGCGCAATCCGCCGTCCACCTGCACCGCGTTGACGAACATCTCGAAGTTCTCGAACTCACGTGGCACCGCTTCCACGGCGAAGCGAAGGCCCGGGAACCGTACCGTGGTCTCGTCCAGTTGCGCGTCGAGGTTGAACAGCACCGCCACCAGCGGCAGGCGCGAGGGATCGCGTGCCAGCGAGAGCCGGGCGAGCAGGCTGCCGAGCGTGTAGCGCTGGTGGTCGAAGGCGTCGAGCAGGTCGTTGCGCACGGTGCCGAGCACCGTGGCGAAACTCGCTTCGTCGTCGATGCGCGCACGCAGGGGCAACACGTTCACGCAGTGGCCGACCAGCGTCTGCTGGCCTTCGGCCGCCTGGCCGGCCGTGGGAATGCCGATCACCACGTCGTCCTGCCCCGCCAGCCGGCGGAGCAGGACAGCGAACGCGGCGAGCAGGGTCGCGTAGAAACTCGCGCCGTGGGCGGCGCCCAGGCGCTTGATCGCGGCGACTTCCGTCGGGTCCAGCATGCGGTCTTCGCGCCGTGAGGTGAACGTCCGCCGGCGGGGGCGGGAGCGGTCCGTTGGGAGGTCCAGCACGGGGACCGGGCCGGCGAACCGGTCGAGCCAGTAC
>NZ_JBPGXU010000095.1:0-15346 GCF_056755675.1 Luteibacter sp. KNZ12-1A
CCAAGGGACGGCGACTACCGTCGCGCCGAGGGTGGCGCCCGGCAGCTCCCCTCGCCGCACACAACGAATGCGAGGGCAAAGCCGAGCCCTCAAACAACCCTCAAAAAAAAATCCACGATGAAGCGTCGCCCGCCAGCCACTATCCTTAGACGCATGCCCCGCCAGCCACCCCGCTCGCCGACATCGCGTCCGCGTCGCACCGCCACTCCCGTGTTCGGCCTCGCCCGCGTGCTTTCCAAGCGTGGCATCTGTTCGCGCAGCCAGGGCGAGCGGCTGGCGCGCGAGGGGAGGGTCAGGGTCGATGGCAGGATCGTGCGCGATCCCGAGTTTCCACTGGCGGGAAACGAGCGCATCGAAATCGACGGCGGTGCCGCGCAGGCCGTGGCGCCCGTTTATATCGCGATGAACAAGCCACGCGGCATCGTGGTATCGGCCGCGGACGAGCGGGGTCGTGACACGGTTTATTCACTGCTCGACGGGGCGGGACTTCCCTGGTTGGGACCGGTGGGAAGGCTCGACAAGGCGAGTGAGGGATTGCTGCTGCTGTCGAACGACACGGCATGGGCCGCCGGAATCACCGAGCCGGCGACGCATGTGCCGAAGACTTACCACGTACAGGTGGCGGGACAGCCGGATGCGGCGACGGTCGCCGCGATGTGCGAAGGCGTGGTCGACGCGGGCGAGACCCTGCGTGCGGCTGCCGCCTCGCTGTTGCGCCAGGGCGAGCGCAATGCGTGGCTGGAAGTGACGCTGGACGAGGGGCGGAACCGGCACATCCGGCGCTTGCTGGCGGCGCTGGGCTTCGACGTGTTGCGGCTCGTGCGCGTGGCTATCGGCGATCTTGTCTTGGGGGATCTGGCCAAGGGGCAATGGCGGCATCTCGGCGATGCGGAAGTGGCGGGGTTGCGGAGCCTCAGTTCTTCAGCACACCCAGCTTCCGGCCCACCTTGGTGAACGCCGCGATGGCCTTGTCCAGGTGCTCGCGCGTATGCGCGGCGCTCATCTGCGTGCGGATGCGCGCCTTGCCCTGCGGTACCACGGGGAAGAAGAAGCCGGTGACGTAGATGCCTTCGTCGAGCAGTTCCGCCGCCATGGCCTGCGCCTGCTTCGCGTCGTAGATCATCACCGGGACGATCGGGTGCTGTCCGGGGCGGATGTCGAAGCCCGCTTCGGTCATCTTCTCGCGGAAGTAGCGGGTGTTCTCCTTCACCTGCTCACGCAGGTCGCCGGCGGCGGCGAGCATGTCGAACACCTTGCTGCCCGCGGCCACCACGTGCGGCGGCAGCGAGTTGGAGAACAGGTAGGGACGGGAGCGCTGGCGCAGCAGTTCGATCACTTCGCGACGGCCCGTGGTGAAGCCGCCGAGGGCGCCGCCGAGAGCCTTGCCGAGGGTTCCGGTGATGATGTCGATCTTGTCGAGCACGCCGTGCAGCTCCGCCGAACCGCGACCGGTCTCACCGAGGAAGCCCGTGCAATGGCATTCGTCGATGTGCACCAGCGCGTCGTACTTGCGCGCGAGGGCGGTGATTTCGGCGAGCGGCGCGACGAAGCCGTCCATCGAGAACGCGCCGTCGGTGGTGATGAGCTTGGTCCGGGCGCCCGCGGCATCGGCCGCCTGCAACTGGGCCTCGAGATCGGCCATGTCGCAGTTGGCGTAGCGGAAGCGCTTGGCCTTGCACAGGCGAATGCCATCGATGATCGAAGCGTGGTTCAGCGCATCGGAGATGATCGCGTCTTCCTCGCCCAGCAGCGGCTCGAACAGCCCGCCATTGGCGTCGAAGCAGGCGGCATAGAGGATCGTGTCCTCCTTGCCGAAGAAGTCGGCGATCTTGCGCTCCAGCTCCTTGTGCAGGTCCTGCGTGCCACAGATGAAGCGTACGCTGGCCATGCCGAAACCATGGGTGTCCAGCGCATCCTTGGCCGCCTGGATCACCTCGGGATGGTCGGCCAGCCCCAGGTAGTTGTTCGCACAGAAATTGAGAACCTTCCGGCCGCCTTCCAACTCGATCTCCGCCGACTGCGGAGAGACGATGATGCGCTCGTTCTTGAACAAGCCCTGCTCGCGGATGGAGTCGAGTTCGCTGGCGAAACGGGTTTGGCCGGGGTAGGTCATGGCGGAGGTTTCCGGGGACGGAGGAATCTCCCGATTGTGAGGCCTTTGCACGAATGAGAAAACCTCGATCCCGGATGGCGTCAGTGCAGGCCGAAATCCACCCGGGTCGTCTTGCCCCCGTCATCGATACCCTTGGCATCCGTCTTGGGCGCCACGACGAAGACCCGCTTGTCGTCCGTCTTGCCTTGCAGCCACTGGCGGACCGCATTGGCCCGGCGTTCCGCCAGATGGCGCAGGGCGTCGGCGTCGACCGGCATGTTGGTCTCCATCAACGTGCGCATTTCCTCCGGCGGCTGCGACTTGGTCAGGCCGATCATGTTCTTCGGCTTGGGGAACGATGCATGGCGGTAGGCCCGTTCCAGGTATTTTTCCTGCTCGGCGGCCGTCGGCGGCGTGGTGTCGTCCTCCTTGTCGGCGACCTGCTCCTGGTGGATCAGGTCGTCGACCATGACGGTGCGGAGGCCGGATTCATCCTTGGACGGATCGATGCGGCCGACGATGTCCAGGCTGATCGACGGTTTGTCGGCCAAGACCTTGACGATCTCGGCCAGCTTCGCCTGCGCGGTCGCGTCGAGCACGGCGGACCCGGGGGCGAATTCCACGTAGCCGAGGTCCTCGCGGCCGCCACCCGCCGAGGCGAGCAGGCGGAAAGGCGAGGTGACCGCTTTCACGATCAGGTTGCCGATGGCGCGCCAGACCAGGCCGCCCACGCTGAAATGCGGATCGTCCAGCGATCCGGACACGGGCACGCGTACGTCGATGCGACCTTGGGAGTCCTTCAGCAGCGCCACCGCCAGCTTCACCGGCAGATGGCTGATCCCGGGACCTTCGAGCCTGTCGCCGAAGGTCAACTGGTCGATGAAGATATGGTTGTCCGCCGTCAGCTTGCGCTGGTCGAGCAGGTAGTGCACGTCGACGTTGAGCCGCCCCTTGGTGATCGGGTAACCGGCGTACTTACCCGAGTACGGCGAGAGGTTGGCGAGCTGGATGCCTTCCGCCTTGGCCGTGATATCCAGCGAGGCCACCGGCGCGAGCGGATTGATCGTGCCGGCGATGTCCACCGGCGCGTTGTCGTCGAGCTGGCCTTGCAGGGTCAGGTCGGCGGGCGGTGAACCGCCGTCCGTGCCGAAGGCACCGATCTTGCCGGTCAGGCGCGTCACGTCCGCGGTGTAGTTGGGCTTGATGAAGTTGTCGGTGTAGTTGAGGTGGCCCCTGGTCAGGGTGACCTGGCCGATGCGGATGTCCGCCGCCGGCGCGGCCGGCGTGGCGGCAGGAGACTCGGTCGTCGGTGCGGCCGGCGCGGGCGTGGCCTGCGCCTGGGTGACCGAGACGGCCCCGGGTGCTTCCGGATTGGCGACGACATCCTGGAGGTTCAGACGTCCGTTCGCGTTGATGATCACGCGGGCATAGAAGTCGTCCAGCGCCAGGCCGCCGATGGCGACATGGGGCACCGCCTCGCCCATGCGAATGACCATGTTGCTGGCGCTGAGCGAGGTCCAGCGAAGGAAATCGGCGTCGGTCAGCTTGTCCAGCACGCGCACGCGACCGAGCGTGGCCTGGCCGCGATAGGCGATCCGGGCGGGCGCATTGCCGCGATCGTTATAACGAACTTGTCCGTCGAGGCTGAGCAGGCCGCTGTCCACGCGCACGTTCAACGGTACCGTCACCAGCGATTGCAGCGGAGCCACGTCGAGTCGCGTGGTCTTGACCCGCAGGTCCGCATCGAGTGGTTGCGGTTTCACCTTGCCGGTGACCGCGAAAGCACCCTTGCCGAGGTTGCCCTTGAGGTCGACGGTGAGTGGGCGGGTCATGTCGTTGGACAGGCCGTCGATGCCGAACGACGTGGCCTGCATCGCGATCGTGTTGCGCTTGCCCGGTGCCTTGGCGTCGCGCAGGGTGACCGTCCCTTCGTTCACGCCGAGGTGAGCGATGCTCCAGCGCCACGCCGCTGACGGGGCTGCCGGTCTGGCGGGCGCGGCGGGCGTCTTCACGATGCCCGCGAGATCGAGGTTGCCGTTGGCGAGGCGTTGCAGGTCGAGTGCCAGGCCGTCGAGCGTGAGCTGGTCGAGACGTGCCTCGCTGGTGGCGAGATCGACCAGCGCGATGGACGCCGCCATCGATTTCCACGTCACCGGCGAAGCGCGTCCGTTCCGCGGCACGAGCTGGAATCCGTCCAGCTTCGCCTTGGCGTTCGAGATGCGGACGATGGCGGCGTTCTGCCAGTCCAAGGCCAGGTCACCGTTCGCCCCGACGCTGCCACCGGTGATGTCGGCGTTCAACAGAGGCGGCGTCAGCGGCATCAACGCGGCGAGCGACACGTCCGCCAGGGACAGCTTGCCCGCGTAACGGGCCGCGGCGAGGTCCAGCTTGCCTTGCGTGGCGATCGTGCCGCCGGCCATGCGGGCGGCGACGTCGAGCAGGGCGGTGGGCGCGGCGACGGTGCTGAGCCCGCGCAGGCTGGCTTGCACATGGTCGAGGACCAGGCGCGCGGGTGCCGGCGCGGCGAGGTCGGCGTATTCGATCCGCGAATCCTTGAGCGTGAGGTTGTCGATGCGGACGTCGGTCGCGGGCGCGTCCTTTGCCGGCGCGGGTGCCGGTGCTGTCAACGCGTCGATATTGCTGCGACCGCCCGGAAGCCGCGCGTAGCGCACGTCGAGCCCGTCGAGGGCGACGGTGCCGAGGCGATAGCGGGAGGTCAGCGGTTCCAGCGCCGTCAGCGCCGCGTCGCCATGACCGAGCGCGAGCAGCGAAGCGCCACCCTTGTCGTTCACCTGCAGGCCGTCGATGGTCAGGCGGCCGCTCAACACCACGCGCGGCTTGTCCTCGTTCATCGTGAAACGCAGGTCGAGCAGGCCGGACAGTTTTCCAGCCGGCACGGCGACAGGAAGCGGGGTCGGCACGAAACCGAGGTAGCGGGGCAGGTCCAACTGGTCGAGCCGGAAACTGACCATGGACTCGCGGCTGCTGGCGAATGGCTTGGTCTGTCCCTGCACGCGCAGCGGGCTACCGTCGACGTTCATCGCCAGCAGCGGCTGCACGAAGATGTCCGTGGCGCTGGGCAGGCTGGCAATGAAGGGAATGCCGATGTCGATATGGTCGAGGCGGTGGGTGGCGTCGAGCACGCGGTCGTCGAAATCGACCTGGCCGCCATGCACGGCGATATTGGATAGCGCGAACCTGGCCGGGCCCGTGTCGGGGGCGGCGGGGTCCGTCGCGAAGCGCTCGAGGATGTCCGAGAAATTGAAACGTTGCGGCGCGCTGCGTTGGAGGTGGATCCGGGGCTCGTCGATGCGCAGTTCGTCGAGGATCGGAGCGGCCCGGAACAGCGAGGCCCAGGAAGCGTTCGCCGTCAGTCGCTCGATATCGACGAAGGGCGTCTTGCCGTCGCGCTCGCCGATGTGCAATCGCTCGGCGGTCAGTTTCAAGGTGAACGGGTTGAGGCTGATCGAGCCGAGGGTGACCGGCCGGCCCAGCGCCGCGCTGGCGCGCGACTCGACCTGCGAACGGATCAGTGGCGGCGCGGCGAAGAAGCCGAGCAGGCCGAAGACGACGAGCGCGATCAACAAGCCGACGGTGATGCGCCGGGTCCGGCGTGACCGATAGACGGTGAGGGCGCGTTCGTGCCCCTTCCGCCAGTAAAGCTTGCCGCGTGTCTTGAATGTTTCCATACCGCCGCTCCTTCACCCCATGGCCCCCGGGGGGCAGTGTACCCGGCGGGGGCGCTGGTGGGAGCGCGGTCAGGCGACGTGGATCAGGTCCACGAGCAGACGACCTTGCCGCAGTTGCCGGCGTCCATCAGGTCGAAGCCTTTCTGGAAGTCGTCGATTGCGATCTGGTGCGTAAGCACCTTCTGCAGCGGGAAGCCGGTCAGCACCATCTGGGTCATCTTGTACCAGGTCTCGTACATGCGGCGTCCGTAGATGCCCTGGAGGGTGAGGCCTTTGAAGATCACCTTGTCCCAGTCGATCCCCGCGCCGCGCGGCATGATGCCGAGCATGGCGATCTTGCCGCCGTGGTACATGCATTCGAGCATGTCGCCGAAGGCACGCGGATTGCCGCTCATCTCCAGGCCAACGTCGAAGCCTTCGATGTGCAGGTCCTTCACCGTGTCCTTGAGCGACTGCTTGGACACGTTGACCACACGCGTGGCGCCCATGTCGGCGGCCAGCTTCAGGCGATAGTCGTTCACGTCGGTGACCACGACGTTGCGGGCACCGACATGCTTGGCGATGCCGGCGGCGATAATGCCGATCGGGCCGGCACCGGTAATCAGCACGTCCTCGCCGATCAGGTCGAACTCCAGCGCGCAATGCGCGGCGTTGCCGTACGGATCGAAGAAGGCGGCCAGCTCCGAGGGAATCTGGTCGGGGATCGGCCACAGATTCGAGGCCGGCATGGTCATGTACTCGGCGAAGGCGCCGTTGCGGTTCACGCCGATGCCGATGGTGTTCGGGCACAGGTGCTGGCGCCCCGCGCGGCAGTTGCGGCAATGGCCGCAGACGATATGGCCTTCCGCCGAGACGCGGTCGCCGACCTTGTAGCCGGTCACGCCCGGCCCGATCTCCGCGATGCGGCCGACGAACTCGTGGCCGATGGTGAGGCCGGGCGTGATCGTGCGCTGGGACCACTCGTCCCACTTGTAGATGTGCAGGTCGGTGCCGCAGATGGCGGTCTTCTCGATCTTGATCAGGACTTCGTTCGGGCCGGCCTGCGGCACCGGAACTTCTTCCATCCAGATACCTTGCTCGGGCTTGCGCTTGACCAGCGCCTTCATCGTCTGCTGCATGGGGCTCGTGGGTTCCGTGCGGGGGAGGCCCGCGGCGCGGACCCAAACCGGCATTATAAGCCGCACAGGCCCCGGATCGTGGTGCGTCGCGCCATTGCCAGTGGCCCGCTGGGCCTCTATGGTCGGGACGCTCTGCACGACCCACAGGGGACGACGAAACATGCGAATCCGCTCGATGATGCTGGGAGCCGCCATGGCGCTGGCGCTGGACGCGAAAGCCGACGAGGGCATGTGGTTGCCCTCGCAACTGCCCGGAATTGCGAAGAACCTCAAGGATGCCGGCTTCCTTGGCGATCCGAAGGACCTCGCCGACCTGACCCGTGCGCCGCTCAACGCGGTGGTCAAGGTGGGCGGCGGGACGGGTTCCTTCGTCTCGGCCGACGGCCTGGTGGTCACCAACCACCACGTGGCCTTCGGCGTCATCCAGTACAACTCGAAGCCGGAACGCGACCTCATCGCCGATGGCTACGTGGCACCGGATCGCGCCGGCGAACTGCCGGCCAACCCCGACTATCGGCTTCGCGTCACGGTCGGTTTCGACAAGGTCACCGATCGCATCCTGGCGCAGGCCAGGGGTAAGACGGGCCGGGCCTATTACGATGCCGTCGATGCCGCGAGCAAGGCGCTGGTGGCCGAATGCGAGACGGAAGAGGGCATCAAGTGCAGCGTCGCCAACATGTTCTACGGGCGCGACTTCTACCTCGTGAAACAACTGGAACTGCGTGACATCCGCCTCGTCTACGCGCCGCCACGCGCGATCGGCAACTACGGCGACGAGATCGACAACTTCGTCTGGCCACGCCACGCGGGCGATTTCACCATCCTGCGCGCCTACGTCGGGCGCGACGGCAAGCCGGCCGATTATTCGCCGGACAACGTGCCTTACCATCCGCCCTCGCACCTCAAGCTCGCCACCGACGGCGTCGCCGAAGGCGACTTCGTGATGCTCGCCGGCTATCCCGGCATCACCTATCGCCATCGCACGGCGGCCGAGTTCGCCGACCAGGTGGAATGGCGGCTGCCGACGTCGGTGGCCGTGCTGAAGGCACTCCAGGACGTGATCGAAGCCCAGGGCAAGGCCGACAAGGAAGCCGGCATTCGTTATGCGTCGCAACTGCAAACGCTGAAGAACGGGATCAAGCGATTCAGCGGCGAACTGGAAGGCTTGCAGCGTAGCGACGCCGTCGCCATCCGCCGCGACGACGAAACCGCGATGTTGTCGTGGCTCGCGGGGCAGCCCGACGGGAAGGCGTTGAAACCGGAAATCGATCAGGTCATGACCCTGATCGCCCAGGGCAAGGACGTGCGCGAGCGTGACCTGCTGGTCGGGCTGCTTTCCACGCAGACCCAGCTCATGCGTGGCGCCCTGGCAGTCGATCGTCTTTCCGTGGAGCGGCCCAAGGCGGACGCGGCGCGCGAGACGGGCTACCAGAAGCGCGACGAGGAACTGATCCGGAGCCAGCTGAAGCAGGTGCAGCGCCGATACGATCCGCGCGTGGAGAAGGCACTGGTGACATCGCTGATGCTTCGCTACCAGCGACTGCCCGACGCCCAGCGGCTTCCCGAAGTGGACAAGGTGTTCGGCCGCACGCCCACCGAACTCGCGCAAGCGCTGGATCGCCTCTATGCCGCGACGAAGTTCGGCGACGAAGCCGAGCGCCTGCGGCTGTTCACCGCCGCCCCGGCGGAGATCGAAAAGAGTGGCGACGCGCTGTTGGTGGCGGCGCGCATCCTGCGTCCCGCCTTGCTGCGCATCGAGGACGAGCGCAAGGCCCGCGAAGGCGATCTGTTGCGCCTGCGTCCCGCCTACATGCAGGCCCTGATCGCTTATCGCGAGAAGCAGGGCAAGGCGGTATACCCCGATGCCAATGCGACCCTGCGCGTCAGCTACGGCAAGGTCACCCCCTTGATGGCCCGCGACGCGGTCACCTATGCCCCATTGACCACGGTCGCCGGCATCGTCGAGAAGAACACAGGCAAGGAGCCCTTCGACGCGCCGAAGCCGTTGCTCGACGCCATCCGGAAGGGCGATTTCGCTGGATACGCCGATCCGAAGTCAGGCGCCATGCCGGTCGACTTCCTGAGCAACCTCGACACCACGGGGGGCAACTCGGGTTCGCCGGTGTTGAACGCGAAGGGCGAACTGGTCGGCCTCAACTTCGACAGCAACTGGGAAGCGGTCAGCGCCAGCTGGATGTACGACCCGCGCTACAAGCGCGCCATCCATGTCGACATGCGCTACATGCGCTGGCTGATCGACAAGGTGTACCCGTCGCCCTCCCTGCTGCGCGAACTGGGCGTTCCGGCTAGTAGACGATCAATTTAAGCAGCTGATTCGTCCGCACCCCGCCGCCGCTCCACAGCGAACTGAATATCTTGGCATCCAACCGAATGGGAATGCATGGCACCGACATTTGATCTTCTGGGAAGGGCTGGACGGCTGCTTGGCTTTGCAGCCATCGCGGTGGCATCCGTGCACGGCAAGGCTGTCGCGATGGATGTCCAGCCGAATGCTCAAGAAGCCGTCACGGTCGACGGCGGAGAAACCATCACCATCGGCGGCGTGAAGAACATTCTTATCCGCGCCCGCGATCCCAAGGGAAGCATGCTTCTGCTGACGGGTGGCGATGGCCGGCTGAATGTCATGGCCGGCGCACGGTTCACCGATGCCGCCGACAACGTTCTGATTCGCAATCGCGATGCTTTCGTGCGCGGGGGCTACAACGTCTTGCTGGTCGACCTGGGAGCGAATCTTGCCGGCGCTGTCGACTATATGGCCGGGCTGAAACGCCCGGTGATCGTCGTCGCGACCAGCAAGGGGACGCAGCGCGCGGCGGAAGGTCTGGCACAAGGTGCCAGACCGGACAGGCTGGTGCTGTCCTCCGGCTTCCTCAGCGAGGCATCGGGGCCAGGGGACAGTGTGGTTTCCTTGCTGAAATCACCGGCGCTGCTGCCTCGGACGCTGGTGCTCCATCATCGCGACGATCACTGCCGTTGGACCCATCCCGCGGGTGTGGCTCCCTTCCAACAGTGGGGAGGCAGCCGCGTCGAGGTTGCCTGGATGAGCGGCGGCAAGGATGACGATGAGAATCCTTGCCGGTTCAGCGCCCATCATGGCTTTGCCGGCCAGGACGAAGCGTTCGTATCGCGCGTCCTGGAGTTCATCGGGCGATAGCGTCGTCGCGGGTGCACCAGGGTGGCACAAGAAACGTCCAGCGCTTATTTCAGAAGCGCATCGCGGATCGCCGCCCCCACGCCCGAAGCCGACTGCGGGTTCTGTCCGGTGATCAGGCGGCCATCCACGACGACCTTGCTGGTCCACATCGGCGCCGCTTCGTGCAGCGCGCCGACTTCCTTGAGCTTGTCGGCGAGCAGGAAGGGCACGACGTCGGACAGGCCCACGGCGTTCTCTTCTTCATTGGTAAATGCACTAACGTGCTTGCCGGCGACGAGATAGCTGCCGTCGGCGAGCTTGACGTTGACCAGCGCCGCGGGACCGTGGCAAACGGCGGCGACGATACCGCCTCGCTCATAGATGGCCTGAGTGACGCGCGCCACGTCGGGGCTGGCGGGGAAGTCCCACATCGCGCCGTGGCCACCGGCGAAATAGATGGCCGAATACCGCGACGGGTCGACCTGGTCGAGCTTGAGGGTGTGTTTCATGGCTTCGCGGAACGATGCGTCGTTCCAGAAACGGGCATTGATCTTGTCGCCGAGTTCCAGGCCATCGACCGGCGGCTCGCCGCCCTGGATGGATGCGAATTCGACCGGGATGCCTGCATCCTTCAGCTCGGCGAGCGGATGGGTCACTTCGCCGAGGTAATAGCCAGTGGGCTGGCCGGTGCTGCCCTTGATGCCGTGGCTGGTGACGACGAACAGGACGGGCTTGAGTTGGCTGGACGGCTTCATGGGATGGACTCCTTGGGTCTGGGAGGTGCCGGCAAAGGCGAGGGCGCTCATGGTTAGCAGGAGGAGAGGGGCTAGCAGTCGTTTCATCGCTGGACTCCTGAAGGGAATGGAGAGCACTCTATTGATCCCCATGAAGGCGATAAACCGGCATGCTGGACAATCATTAGTTCTCAAGGAGACAAGATGGGACGCCGGTTCGATTACCTGGACGACGTGGAGGCCTTCGTTGCCGTGGCCGACCACGGCTCGTTCACGGCCGGTGCGGCCGCACTCTCCACGACGGCGTCAGTGCTGAGCCGTGCGGTGGTCAGGCTGGAAACGCGACTGGGCAACCAGCTGCTGCGCCGAACGACCCGTCGCCTGAGCCTGACGGACGCTGGACGGCAATACCTGGAGCAAGTGCGCGCAGCCTTCGCCATGCTCGGTGATGCCGAACGGGATGCACAGGGCGCTGCCAGTCAGCTGACCGGACAAGTGCGCCTCAGTGCGCCCACCAGCTATGGCCATTACCGCCTGCCGCGCCTGCTGGCCCGTTTCACCGAATTGCACCCGGATGTGCAAGTGGAAGTGAACATCACCAATCGCAACGTCGACCTCGTAGCGGAAGGATTCGATCTGGCCATCCGCATGGGGCAATTCCCCGACAGCGGCCTGGTCGTGCGCAAGTTGGAGGATGCCGCGCTTTGCCTCGTAGTCTCGCCGGCGTACCTCGCGCGCAAGGGCGCCCCTTCATCCCTGGAGGAACTGCAGGCGCACGACTGCCTGTCGTTCGTCATGCCGCGCACGGGACGCATCGCGGCCTGGTCGTTGCGGTACGAGGAAACGGACATCGAATGGACGCCCCCGGACCGCCTCCGGATTTCGGACGACGTGCTCGGCACGGCCTCGCTGGCCACCGCCGGCATGGGCATCGCGCAGACCTACGACTTCATTGCCGCGGAGCGGATCCGCTCCGGCGCCCTGGTCGAAGTGCTGCCGCGGCTGCGCGGCCGCACGCGGTCCTTCTCCGTGGTCTATGCGCCACATCGGCGCCAATCGACGGCGACGCGCTCATTGATCGAACACTTATGCGCGACGGGCGGGTTCTAGCAGACGTTCAGAAAGGAGCGATGGGCGAGTTGTCAGGGTCGAGGACACAGGCGTGACCTCCGGCACGTACGCGCCGGAGCGCGATTCGCCAGGATTGGCGTTACATTATAACAATTGTTTCAGTATCGCAGCTTGGTGGGAGCCGACCCTGTCGGCGATCCCCACCGCCCAGCGCGCGCCCGGAAAACCAAAGGAGATCCATCATGCGCCGAGCCCTACTGGCTACCGCCCTCGCGGCAGGCCTCATCCCCGCCGCCCATGCCGTCGAAGGCATGTGGCAGCCGGCCCAGTTGCCGAAGATCGCCACCATGCTGAAGCAGCACGGCCTGAAGCTCGATCCGACCACGCTCACCGACCTCACCGCCTATCCCATGGGCGCCATCGTGAGCCTCGGCGGCTGCACGGCCTCCTTCGTTTCGCCCGATGGCCTGATCGTCACCAATCACCATTGCGGCTACGGCGCACTGCAGTACAACTCCACGAAGGAAAAGAACCTCATCGAGCAGGGCTTCCTCGCGAAGACCTTCGCGGAGGAACTGCCCGGTTCGCCCGACATGCGCGTCTTCGTCACCGAAGAGATCCGTGACGTCACCCGGGACGTGACCGCGAAGCTCACCCCGGCGATGACCGGCCAGCAACGCTACGACGCCATCGACCTCGCCAAGAAGACGCTGGTGAAGGAGTGCGAGACCGATGGATATCGTTGCGATGTGTACACCTTCCACGGCGGCTACAGCTATCAGCTGATCAGGCAGCTCGAAATCAAGGACGTGCGCCTGGTTTACGCACCGCCCGAGTCCATCGGCAAGTTCGGCGGCGATGTCGACAACTGGATGTGGCCACGCCACACCGGCGACTTCAGTTACCTGCGCGCCTATGTGTCGAAGGACGGCAAGTCGGCCACGTATGCCAAGGACAACGTGCCCTACCATCCCAGGCACGTCATCAAGCTCAACCCGCAAGGCGTGGAGGAAGGCGACTATGTGATGGTCGTGGGCTACCCGGGCAGGACGAACCGGTACCGTCTCGCCCAGGAGGTGAGCAGCGCGATCGACTGGCAGTACCCGACCCAGATCAAGCTCTACCAGGAGCAACTCGACACCATCGCGGCGAACGGCAAGGTCAACCCCGACGTCACGGTGAAATACGCCAGCCTCGTCGCCGGCCTGAACAATTACTTGAAGAACTTCGGCGGCCAGCTGGAGGGCCTGCGCCGCGCCGATGCGGTCGCGGTGAAGCAGAAGCAGGAAGCCGATCTCGACGCATGGTTGAAGAAGCAGGGCGGCGCGGAGAATCAGGCACTCGTCGCCGACATCGCCGAACTCAAGGCCAAGCTCGCCACCTACCAGGCCACCCGCGAGCGCGATGTCGACCTCGCCCTCATCTCGCGCACCCAGCTCTTCGCCAGCGGTGTACGCCTTGCCCGTCTCGCCGACGAACGCACCAAGCCGGACATGGAACGCGAGGCGGGTTACCAGCAGCGCGACGAGGTGCGCATCGAGGGCGCGCTGAAGCAGATGGAACGCCGCTACGACGCGAAGACCGACCAGGACCTGCTGGTCAACGCACTCGTTCGTTACGTCGGCTTGCCGAAGGACCAGCGCCTGCCGGCGCTCGATACCTGGCTCGCCGGCGCATCCACGCGCTCGGCCATCCAGGGGAAGGTGTCGGCGCTCTACAAGGGCAGCAAGCTCGGCGACACGGCCGAGCGCATGAAGTGGTTCAAGGCCGACAAGAAGGCGATCGCCGCGAGCGACGACAGCATGCTGAAGCTGGCCAATGCGGTGCTGCCCGAGTTGAAGAAGATCGAAAACGAAGAAGACGCCCGCGATGGTGAACTGGCCCGGCTGCGTCCACGCTACATGCAGGCGATCATCGCGTGGAAGGAGTCGCAGGGCCTGCCGGTGTATCCGGATGCCAACAGCTCGCTTCGGGTGACCTTCGGCAACGTGCAAGGCGTCGCTCCGCGTGACGGGGTGAGCTACGCGCCCTTCACCACGGCCGAGGGCATCGTCGAGAAGAACACCGGCGAAGAGCCGTTCAACGCACCCAAGGCCGAGATCGATGCGATCAAGGCGAAGGCCTTCGATGGCTACGCGTCGAAGAAGCTCGGCACGCTGCCGGTCGACTTCCTCGCCGACCTCGACATCACGGGGGGTAACTCGGGCTCGCCTTCGCTCGACGCGCAGGGCCGTCTCGTCGGCCTCGCCTTCGACGGCAACTGGGAGTCGGTCAGCGGCGACTGGCTGTTCAACCCGAAGCTCAACCGCTCGATCCAGGTCGACGTGCGCTACATGTTGTGGGTGATGCACCACCTCGATCACGCCGACAATCTCCTGAAGGAGATGGGCGTTCCGGCGAACTGACCGGCAGTCGCGGGGACCGCACGCCTGTGCGATCCTCGCGGCCATGGCCCGGTCCGACCCCACCGCGAACGAACTCAGCGTAAACGCGTCGCTGGAAACGGCGAGCGTTTCCGTACGCAACGTGGTCTGCCACGGCGGGTGCGCGCATCGCGGCCCCGAGGAATGCGCGGCGTCCACCTACCTCGTGTTCCCTTACCGCGGGCTCTACGTGCGCCACGTTGGCAGCGACCAGGCCGTCGCCGACGCCAACCACGTGGTGTTCTTCAATGCCGACGAGGGCTACCGGATCGCTCATCCGGTGGAGGGAAGCGACGCCAGTCTTTCGGTCCAGGTGGCCGCGCCTCTGCTGGAGGAACTCGCTCCTGCCAGCTTGCTGGAGCAGGGACCGGTATCCGGTTTCCGCGCCCATCATCGGCGCATCGATCCCGGCGCCCAGGCCATGGTGGCCTTGCTCCGGCACAGGTTGGAGCAGGGGACGATGGAACCGCTGGAGGCGGAGACCCTATTGCTGAACCTGGTCGGCCGCAGCCTCGGCCCGCGGACCTCGCACGCACCGGAGGCCACGCAGGGCCAGCGGCGCCTGGCCGACCGGGTGAAGGTGTTGCTGGCCAGCGACGTGTCGCGTCGCTGGTCGTTGGCCGACGTCGGTGCGGAAATAGGCGCGTCGCCGGTGTATCTCACCCAGGTGTTCCAGCGCGTGGAAGGCATGCCGCTGTATCGCTACCAGTTGCGGCTCCGCCTGGCCCGTGCGCTGGACCTGATGGCCACGCAAGACGATCTCTCGGCCCTCGCGGCGGACCTGGGTTTTTCCAGCCACAGCCATTTCACGGCCGTGTTTCGCCAAGCCTATGGCCAATCCCCCGCGGATTTCCGCCGCTCGGCCCGTCGCGCCTGACGGCCACTGAATTTCCCGGTGGGAGCCCCGACCCTGCCGGCGATCCCGCGGCAGCGGGCGGGGTGGGGGCAGAGCCGTCGGCCGCCACCCTCGTCGCTCCGGTTACACCGTCGCTCGGGAAAGGGTGCCGCTGCGCGGCCGTGTTTGATGGCTGGCGCCCCGTCGCGCCCGTCGCGCCGGGCGGGGTT
>NZ_JBPGXU010000096.1:0-15239 GCF_056755675.1 Luteibacter sp. KNZ12-1A
GTTCTCGTTCGCTAAGTCCTCGTCCGGCCTAAGCCTCCCTGCGGAATCGCTCTGAGAACGGCACCCGACGCCTCCCCCTACGAACGACGCGGTTGGATTGCTTGACGAGCGGGGTGAGGGGCTTTGACACACGGCTTTTCCCGCGAACGCCACATGTCGACCGTTAGCGATTTCGCGCAGACCGGTGGCGACTTAAGGTGGGAGCCGACCTTGTCGGCGATGGATGCTCGCGAAGACCTATCGCATCACACAACGCCGACGGCTCCCCCGCCTCCCCCGCCTCAAGGCAAGCAAAACACGATGGCGAAGCCGAGCCTGAGAGGGAGTTTCGTCACTGATCGCCGCCAGCGTCGTCCTGCGCCATCAACGCGTTGATCTGCGCCTTGTGCGCTTCATAGAAAGCGACGTTCTGCTTGTTCACCTTGGACTGGTCGACGTACGCGGCCATCTGCGGATTGTTCTTCGCTTCCGAGGCGATCGCCGCGTTGGTGACAGCCAGGTTCGCCAGCAGGAACTCACGCGGCGTGAAACCGTACTTCTTGATGAGCGGTTCGATCCGGGGATCGGCGGCGGTCACCTGCGCGGCGAGATCGTCGAGTGAATGGATCTTCGAGAAATCGGTTTTCGCATCCTTCGGCTTGATCCCTTGCTTCTTCGCATCCTGCGATACCTTCACGATACGGTTGAACACGTCGTCGTTGAGGTTGTAGTTCTGGATCGCCTGCTTGTCCGAAGCGGGAATCGCGCTGACGGGATTCGCGCCCGGGGCGGCCTCCTGCGCAAAGGTGGCGACCGGCGCGACGGAGGCGGCGGCCAGCAGGGCGGCGAGGATATAACGTGACTTCACGGGCAACTCCTGGGTTGTCGGGTCCGTGACGGACGGTGGACCAGCATAAAGCGCCAATTGTTACGTATGCGTCGGCGCGGTCACGTTTTCTTCAGGAATCTTCGGCGCGTTCCAGCCCATCGCGTTATAGAAGTGGTAACGAGCCATGCCGATGTATTCGTGAATGGCGAAGTCCGCGAAGGAGAGGTTTTCCGAGGTGGGCAACCAGTCGTAGCGGGCGGTGACGTAGTCGCCCCTTACCGCTTCGCCGCGGATGCCGAAGTGGGCGAAATAGAGCACCGCCCGCTTCAGGTGGACCGCCGAGGACACCAGCACCACCTTGTCCGCGCCGTAGGCCATCAGCAATGGCTTGCTGAACTGGGCGTTCTGGAACGTATTCATGCTTCGCGCCTCGAGCACCAGGTCGGCGCGCGGTATGCCGAGGCGGTCGAGGGTGATCGCGTAGACGTCGGCTTCGGCCTGGTGCAGCTTCATCGCGTCACCACCACTGACTTCCACCTTGCAGTCCGCACCGGTGGCCTTGCAGGAACGGTAGAGCTCGGCCGCACGCAGGATTCGTCCATTGGCGTAGAGGCTCGGCTCCACGACGCCGGCCCCGCTGCGTACCGTACCGGCGCCCAGCAAGATGATCGCGTTACGCTGGCCCCATTGCGCCACGTCGGGCGCGAAGCCCGCCTGCAGCCGGCCTAGCAACATGCCTGTCAGGGGACCGCAACCGGCAAGGAACAGCCATGCCAATGAAAGGACGGCGAATACCACGCCGCTGCGCGAACGGCGCCTGACCAGGAGGACGAGGCCGACGGCCAGGAGGATGAGGAACACGATGAGGGTCATGGGCGCGGAGCGTAGCAAACCCCGGGGACGAAAAGCCCGTACTTACCGGCTGCGATCCAGTGCCCGTTCCAGGCAGGTGACCAGCTCGTCGCCACTGAACGGCTTGCCGATATAGCAGAAGGCACCCTCTTTCATGGCCCGCTCGCGTAGGCCTTCGTCGGGGAACCCGGTGACGAAGACGATGGGATAGGTGTGGCCGCGCTCGATGAGCCGCCGTTGCAGTTCGAGCCCATCCATGCCGGGCATGTTCACGTCGGTGACGAGGCAGTCGATGCCGTCGCCGCCATGGCGGAGGAACTCCTCGGCCGAGATGAAACCCCGTGCCTCGTGTCCCAGCGACCGAACCAGACTCACCGTAGCCGCGCGCACGGCCTCGTCGTCATCCACGATCGCCACAATCCTGTTAGCGGCCAACCTCGAGTCCTCGCCCGGGCACCTGCCGGGCCTGCCGACCATACAGTGCGCCGCGCGCCCCGGAATGGGAATCATACGGAAGTGTGCGGCGACCACCGGGTCAGGAGCGAATACCCAGTGCCTCCGCCTGTTTTACCAGTTCCGCCAGGGATTTCGCGCCCATTTTGCGCATGACATTGCCACGGTGGATCTTCACGGTGATCTCGGACAGGCCGAGCAGCCCACCCACCTGCTTGTTCATCAGGCCCGCCGTGACGTGGCCCATCACCTCTCGTTCGCGCGGCGTCAGCGAGGCGTAGGCCTGGCGCAGGGTGGCCAGCGCGTCGGCGTCGCGCCGTGCCGCCGCGTCCCGCTCGATGGCATTGGCCACGGCGTCGAGCATGTCCTGGTCGCGGAAGGGCTTGGCCAGGAAATCCAGCGCCCCCGCCTTCATGGCGCGGACGGACATCGGGATGTCACCGTGCCCGGTCATGAAGATGATCGGCAGGTGGTTATCCATCGACGCCAGCTGCGACTGGAAGTCGAGGCCGCTGACCCCGGGCAGGCGTACGTCGAGCACGAGGCAGCCCGGGGCGTCGGCATGCTCGCGGGCGAGGAAATCGGCGGCGCTGCCAAAGCTGGCCACGCTCAGCCCCACCGAGCGGAACAGCGATGCGAGCGCCTCGCGCACCGAGGCATCGTCGTCCACGATGCATACGATCGGCGTCCGCGCGGCATTGGCGATGGGTACCCGTGTCATGCCCGGAGCTCCTCGGCCACCGTGACCGGCAGCGTGAAATGGAAGGTCGCTCCCCCTTCCGGACGGTTGGTCGCCCACAGGCGGCCACCGTGAGATTCGATCGTCGAGCGGCAAATGGCAAGGCCCATGCCCATGCCATCGCCCCGCGTGGTGACGAAGGCATCGAACAGGTGCGGCGCGATGTGTTCCGGAATGCCCGTGCCGCTGTCCTCGACTTCCACCAGCAGTCCATTGCCGCCCTCGGGCCGCGCGCGCACCAGCAATTGCCGGCGCCCGCACACCGCCGACATGGCGCGGATGGCGTTGCCCATGAGGTTCACCACCACCTGCTGCAACTGCACGCGGTCGCCGCGTGGCATCGGCGCGTCGCGTGCGATATCCACGCGCAGGACGATGCGGTGCAGGGCGATCTCGCCGTCGAGCAACTGCGCGCATTCCTCGATCAGGGTGCCGAGGTCGAACAGCACGTGTTGGCGGGGCTCCTTGCTGGCCAGGCTGCGCACGCGATGCACCACCTCGCTGGCCCGACGGGCGTCGCGCACCACGCGCTCGATGGCGTCGCAGGCTTCGCCCAGGTCCGGCTCGGGCCGGCGGAGCCAGCGCAGGGCGGCCTCGCCATGGGTGACGATCGCGGCCAGGGGCTGGTTCACCTCGTGCGCGATGGATGCGCTCATCTCGCCCAGGGCGGTGACCCGGGCGGCCTGCGCCAGTTCGGCCTGCACGGCGATCAGGGCGCGCTCGGCGCGCTTGCGGTCGGTGATGTCCACGACGCTCACCAGCACGCGGTCGTATCGGCTGGGACCCAGGGGCATGTTCATGCCGAACAGGACGGTGATCCGTTCGCCGCGCAGGTTTACCAGGTGCGTTTCGCCCTCGGCGATGCCGCCACCCTGGATGATGGTCAGCAGCACCTGGGCGAAGGTGCGTTCGGACGCGGGCAGGAAACGGCTGAGCGGGCCGATCAGGTCCTCGCGCCGCTGCGCGCCGAGCATGCGGACGGTGGCTTCGTTCACATCCGTCACGTAGGTGAGCGCGCAGGCCTCCGAAACGAACTCGGGATGGGCATCGAGGTAGGCGGCCAGATCGGTCACGCCTTCCTCGCGCAGTGCGGCCACCCGTTCCATCACTCGCGAATAGTCTTCTTCCCAGAACGAGAAGCGGGCCGTTTCGAACATGCTCCGGTAGCGGCGCTCGCTCTCGGCCGTGGCGGCGGCCGCGGCACGCCGCTCGGTCACGTCGGTGCCGGCTTCCAGGATGACCCTCGGCTTGCCCTGCTCGTCGCGCAGCAGGGCGCAACGCGCCTCGACGATCACGATGCGGCCGTCGCGATGGCGCTGGATGACCTCGCCTTCCCAGCGACCGGTGCCGGACAATTCGGCATCGGCGGCCTTGCGGTCGCCGGGGATAGCCGTGCCGAGCAGGTCGTTCGCACGGCGCCCCAGGGCCTCATGGGCCGTCCAGCCGTAGAGTTGCTCGGCGCCGCCGTTCCACAACACGATGACGTCGTCCATGTCGCGGACGAAGATGGAGTCGTGGGTCAGTTCGATCAGGCTCGCCTGGCCCGCGATGGTGATCAGGCGTTCCCGGTTGCGCAGCGCCAGCACCGCGGTGATCGCGATAGCGCCGAGGCTCACCGCACAGCGCATCATGGCCGCATCCATAGCGAGCCACCCATGGCCACGGAAATACGCTACGGCGGTGAGCACCATGCAGCCCGCGGCGGCGCCGACGATCGCCCGGCGACTGCCGCTGGCGGCGACCAGGAGCACCACGACGACGTACACCACCGCCACCGCGCTTTGCAGGGGGGTGAACGTGTCGACCAGGAACACGCCCAGCGCCAGGAGCGCGCCGAAACCCATGAGCAATGCGGCCACCAGCCGGCGCGGACGCGTGGCGGGAGCGTAGGCACGGCTTTGCATGGGTGCGAATCGGGACATCGGAAGATGGGACACGGGGTGTCTTGTAGGAATCCGCCCGGATCGTCATGGATAAATGTCATATCAGTCTTGCACGCCGGTGATGGTTTTTGACCGTTACGGCACAGCTCTTACAAGAAATGCGACATGGCGCTCCTATCCTTTGGTATGGAACGCCCTGACCGTATGTAGAATTCAGCCCACCCCGCATCGCGCATACGCTGCCTCCATGGGCAGTCCCGCCCATGAGCCGCCGCCGTGGAGCCGATGCAGATGCGATTCGAAACCAACGCTTACGCCGGGACGGGGGCCACGCTGGCTTCCGAAGCCATGCATGGCATGGCGCCCTCCAACGTCACCCGCCTGCTCGAGCAGGCCCTCACCGCCGCCGAGACCGACCTCGCCACCACCCGTGCCTGTGTCGCCCAGGTGGCCGCGCTGCTGGAACGTGAGCAGGCGCCGCCGGTCGTGGCAAAGGAGCCTGCGACGACGGGCCGTCGTGCCGGCGCGGGCCTGGCGCCATGGCAGGCCCGCCGCGTGGCGGCCCATGTGGACGAGAACCTGGGTTTCCCGATCACCATCGACCACCTGGCGGCGATCGCGGGGCTGTCCAGCAGCTATTTCTGCCGGGCATTCAAGGACACCTTCGGCGATCCGCCGCACGCTTACATCATGCGCCGCCGCGTGGAACGCGCGCAGTCGTTGATGTTGCAGACCCGTGAACCGCTCAGCCAGATCGCCCTGGCCTGCGGCCTTTCCGACCAGGCGCACCTGTGCAACCTTTTCCGTCGCCTGGTGGGGCAAAGCCCCAGCCACTGGCGGCGCTCGCGCTGGCAGGAAGCCTGAGCCTCAGCCGAAGAGCTTCATGGCGACTTCGGCGATGTGCCTGCCCTGGAAACGGGCGCCGGCGAGTTCGTTTTCGCTGGGTTTGCGGGAACCGTCGCTGGCCGCGATGGTCGTAGCTCCGTAGGGGCTGCCACCGGTGATTTCATCGAGTCTCAACTGGCCCTGGAAACTGTAGGGCAAGCCCACCGGGATCAGGCCCAGATGAAACAGGTTCGTGATGATCGAGAACAGCGTCGTCTCCTGGCCGCCATGTTGCGTGGCCGTCGAGGCGAAGGCACCACCGACCTTGCCATTGAGCGCGCCCCGCATCCACAGCGCGCCGGTCTGGTCGAGGAAGTTGGCCATCTGCGACGTCATCCGGCCATAACGGGTACCGGTTCCGATGATGATCGCGTCGTAGTTCTCCAGTTCTTCCACCCGCGCCACCGGCGCGGCCTGGTCGAGCTTGAAACCGGACTTTTTCGCGACATCGTCGGGGACCAGTTCGGGAACGCGCTTGATGTCGACGCTGGCACCTGCTTCACGAGCGCCCTCGGCGACGGCGTTGGCCATCGTCTCGATGTGGCCGTATGCCGAGTAGTAGAGAACGAGGACCTTGGCCATGAGCGGAATCTCCGTCGGGAAAGGATCAGGACAGGAAAGGTAGGCACGTTGCCGTCTATGCAACGTGTCGGCGCACCATCGCCGCCGTATAGAGGTTGAGCCGTATGCCGCACGCCCGGATCGTCGATATCCATTCCACCGTCGCAGGTGCCGTGCGCAAGTCGCACGCCTGGCAAGTGCTGCGCGAGGCCGCCCGCGTCGAGCCGGACGAATCCGCCCGCATCGCCTGGTACCGCGACGACCCCATCGCCGGACTTGGGCTGCTGACGGCCGAGTCGCTCGTGGCCGCGGGCCGCTACGAGGATGTCCTGGCATTCCTGCGCGGGGTGAAGACGGATCTCGGACTCGAACCCGCCCGGGGCTTCGGCAGCTTCTGAACCTGCCTGGTGGGAGCCGACCCTGTCGGCGATCCCGCGGCAGCGGGCCAGGTCACGGCAAGCACCCATCGCCGCTGAAGCGGCTCCCACAGTAAAGCGGCTTCCAGAGTGAAGTGGCGTCGGCCGCGGTAAAGTCCGGACAGCCAGCAGCCCGGAACCCGCACCCGTGTCGATCGAAGAAGCGATCACCCCCCAACGCGACGAACGGCTCACCGCCGAGCGCGCCTACGAACTCTACTGGGCCGACCTGCTCGGCCACGATGCCACGTTCACCTGTGTCGGCACCGGTTGTTCCGCACCGCTTATCTGCGCCTGCCTGGACAAGCCCGAGCAGAACCTGCGCATTCGCCCGTATTTTCGATCGCGCCGCCTGGAAGACCATGCGGAAAGCTGCGAGGTGGCGCATGGCCGTGGTGAACCGGCCGCCGGCAAACGACCGGATGTCTTCGAAGCGGAAAGACCGGCCGATCATTTCCGCGCCACCACGGCGGCGGCGAAAGCGGACCCGGCTACGGGACCCGCGCGCCACGTGGCGACCAGCGCCGGCACCGGACTGAAGCCACGCCCCAGCCACTATTACCGACTGTCCTCGCTGGTGCAGAAGTTCCTCGAGCATCGCCGGGACAAGGACCTGGCCGAGGCCACGGTCGACATCGGCGGCGAGACCGTCACCTATGAAGCCCTCTTTCGCAACATCTACCGGCAGAAGGCGGCCGACCAGCTCGGTACCCGCGCCGTGTGGTGGGGCACGGCGTCGCTGCGCGCCACCAGGGAAGGCGGCTATTACCTGCGCTTCTCGCGCCCCTTCCGCCACGACGACGGCGAACTGCGGCCGACGATCACCCTCACCGCGAAGGACATCGACGCCTATCCCGTGCGCAAGCTGCTGCGGGCGAGGCTCGACAAACTCATCGCGGAATCGGACGGCTATTGCGTCGTCTTCGTCTGGGCGAAGCCATGGATGCCGAAGGACGCGGAAAAGCCTTTCGTGCGGTTCTACGTGAACAACCTGGACCATATCGATGTGCGAGGTCCGGAGATCCTCGAGGAACTGAAGAACACCTCGCGGGTAGGTACCTGAATCGGTAGCATGACGACATGCCAGCCAAACGCCGCAACCGCCTGCGCCTGCCTTTCGTTCGCCATCCGCGCGACGCATCGCATGATTATGACGATGCCAGCTACGACGGCGGCGCGTCCGGCGGGGCCTACCTGCGCCATGTGCTGATCGTGGTGCTCGTGCTCGCCGTGGTGGCGGCCATCGCGCGCTGGGTCCTGTGACACGCGGCCAAAAGGCCTAGTTGCGTGACCTACCTCTTAAGGGTGTAGGCTGCATTCCTTGCATGCGCAATCCTTGGCTCGTCATCCGATACCTCGAGAGGATCGGCTCATGTACCGCGCCGAACCAGCAGCCTGCACTACCCGACACGTGGGTTTACCCACCGTCATCGTCGACCTTGCCCAACGATCCGCCGCCGTGGATCGTGGCGACCGGCAGCGGGGGGTCAACCTCATCGCCGACCTGCGCGGGCGCGCCCAACTCACCGAGATCCTGCTCGACGACGCGGACGATGCCGAGGACGACCTGCTCCTGATCTATCGCGCCGCCTATGCGGCCGACACCGAGGGAGCGGGTGCCATCCTGTTTCGCCGGCAGGCGGAAGGCGATGTATGCGCCCAGCACCCGCCTGCCGTGCGCACCCTGGCCCAGGTGCTGTTCGACAGCCTGCGCGCCGAGGCACCCAATGCCCCCCTGCTCGCCCATGTCGCCCTGGCCCTGCGTGCCATCCTGACCTTCCGCCCCTCGCGGGAGGAGGCCACCCCTCGCGGGGGCCTTGCCAACTGGCAGGAACGCCGGGCCATCGCCTATATGGACGAGCGGCTGGACCAGTCCTTCCCGGTGTCCGCCGTGGCCGAGGCCTGCGGGCTGTCCGTCAACCATTTCTCGCGCGCGTTCCGCCGCAGCCTGGGCAAGCCGCCTCACCGCTGGCTGCTCGACCGTCGTATCGAACGCGCGTGTGAATTGCTCCGCACCACGGAGATGTCGCTGGCCGACATCGCGCTGGGCTGTGGTTTCGCCGAACAGAGCCATTTCACGCGGGTCTTCACCCGCACGATCGGCATGCCTCCCGGCGCATGGCGTCGCGCGGCCGATTGACATGACCGGCGACGAGACGACGCCCTCGCCCCTGGGCCTGGGCCGTGACCTGATGCTGGCGGGATCGCGCCTGCGCGATGCCGTGCGCCGCCGCGCCCAACGCGAATTCGGGCTCACCGCCTTGCAGAGCGACATCCTGCTGATGCTGGCCTCGCGCGGCAGCATGATCTCCACCGAACTGGCCAGCGCCTGCGGCGTCAATGCCAGCACGGTGACCCACGCGGTCGATGCCGGCGTGGAGCGCGGCCTGGTGTTGCGCGTGCGCAACGAGGCGGACCGGCGCCTGGCCGATATCGCCCTCACTCCCGCCGGCAAGCGCATGGCCGAGCGCGTGCGGGCGCTCATCGCCGAGCTCGCCCGCGCGGCGCTGGAGGGCGTGGATCAACCCGGCCTGCTGGCGGAAAGCCTGGCCCAGGTGACCCGCAACCTCGAAAAGGGCTAGATCGCCCGGCGGCCGAAGATCAGGTGCAGGCCGAACAGGGTGAAGATCGCCCCCGCGCCGCCGTCGATCCAGCGGCTCGCGCGCACATAGCCGCGACGCATCGCGGGCAAGGCGAAGATGCCCGCCACGACGGCGAACCAGAGAAAGGTTTCCAAGGTGACCATGGCCCAGAGGCCCCAGCGCGTCGTGGCGGACATGCCGTCGCCGACAAAGGCCGAGAAGATCGAGGCGAAGTAGATCGCGGCCTTGGGATTGGCCAGGTTGGTGGCCAGTCCGCGCACCATCGCGCGCCACGGGCTGGAGCCGCGCACGTCGACCACCGGTACGGCGGCGTCCGGTTTCGCCTTCCACGCCGACCTGAGCATCTGGAACCCCATCCAGCAGAGGTAGGCGCCGCCGGCGATGGCGATTCCCCGCTCCAGCCAGGCCAGCCGGTGCAGGAGAATCTGCAAGCCGAGCAAGGCCAGCGCCGCCCAGACCGCCACGCCGAGCGCGATGCCGACCACACCCGCGAAGGCTTCGCGCCGCGAACGGCTGGCGGCGAGTTGGGACACGAAGAAGAAGTCCGGGCCGGGCGTGACCAGGGCCACGATCTGGACCAGGGCGATGGTAAGGAAGAGATTCATGCGTCGAGGGTAAGCCCGGACAGGGGGTGCGCGAAAGACGTCGGCCCGTCCCGATTCCGCAGCGCGCCTTGCCCCACAAGGCCACCTCCCGTAACCTCGCGTTTTTTAAAGTGGTCACGGGGCTGCCCCCGGCCTTCCAAGGGGTAAGTCACGATGCTGGGTCTGCTAGGCCACGTCCTTTTTGGCCTGTTCGGTTTGGCGGTGCTCGTCGGCATCGCGTTCTGTTTCTCCAACAACAAGCGCGTGGTCGACTGGAAGCTGGTCGCCACCGGCGTCGCCTTGCAGATCGCCTTCGCGGCCATCGTGCTCAAGGTGCCGCTCGGCCGCGACGTCTTCGACGCCATCGCCACCGGATTCGTGCGCCTGCTCGACTACGTCGACGTGGGCTCGCGCTTCATCTTCGGCAGCCTGCTCGACAGCAGCAAGTTCGGCGTGATCTTCGCGGTGAAGGTGCTACCGACCATCGTCTTCTTCGCGGCGCTCACCGGCGTGCTCTACCACCTCGGCGTGATGCAGCAGATCGTGAAGGGCATGGCCTGGGTGATCACCAAGGTGATGCGCGTGTCCGGCGCGGAAACCACCAGTGTCTGCGCCAGCGTCTTCATCGGCCAGACCGAGGCGCCGCTCACCATCAAGCCGTACATCGAGCGGATGACCCAGGCCGAACTGATGACCGTGATGATCGGCGGCATGGCGCATATCGCCGGCTCCGTGATGGCGGCCTACGTGGCCATGCTCGGCGGCGACGATCCGGCGCAGCGCATGTTCTACGCGAAGCACCTGCTCACCGCGAGCGTCATGGCCGCCCCGGCCACCATGGTGCTGGCGAAGATCCTGGTCCCCGAGACGCAGGAACCGCTCACCCGCGGCACGGTGAAGATCGACGTCGAGAAGACCACGGCCAACGTCATCGATGCCGCGGCCACGGGTGCAGGCGACGGCCTGAAGCTGGCCATGAACGTCGGCGCCATGCTGCTCGCCTTCATCGCGCTGATCGCCCTGATCAACGGTCCGGTCCAGTGGGTCGGCACCGTCGGCGGCGAACACAGCCTCAACGCATGGCTCTCCGCCAGCACCGGCCACCCGGTGGTACTGAGCCTTGAGACCATCTTTGGCTGGGTCCTTTCCCCGGTGGCGTGGCTGATCGGCGTGCCCTGGAAGGACGCGACCCTCGTCGGCAGCTTCATCGGCCAGAAAGTGGTGATCAACGAGTTCGTGGCGTACGCGGACCTCGCCCGGCACCTGCCCGACCTGATGCCGGAAAGCCGCCTGATCGCGACCTATGCGTTGTGCGGCTTCGCCAATTTCTCCTCGATCGCTATCCAGATCGGCGGCATCGGCGGCCTTGCGCCCAACCGTCGAGGCGACCTCGCCCGCCTCGGCCTGCGCGCCGTGCTGGGCGGCTCCATCGCCACCTTCATGACAGCGACCATCGCGGGCGTGCTCGAACGCTTCTGAGCCAGCCGGGAACCCTGGTGGAGATGACCCCTTGGTAGGGGGAACCAGACCAGGCAGGACCAGACCCTATGGGAGACCCTGTGGGAGCCGACCTTGTCGGCGATCCCGCGGCAGCGGGCCAGGTCGAGGCAAGCACCCATCGCCGACAGGGTCGGCTCCCAACAAAAAAAAGCCCGCCGGTCTCGCGACCGGCGGGCCCATCACTCAAACGGTGCCGATCAGCCGTTCTTCTTCAGCCACGCATCGATCGCCGGCAGGCGTTCCTTGCGGACCATGGCGCGGTAGCGGATGTTCGCGATGCTGGTTTCCGCGTCGCGGCGCGAGGTCGCGGCGATGTACTTGTCGGCGAAGGCCTTGATCTTATCGATCGTGGCCAGGTCGAGCGAGCCACCGGCAAGCATCGGGTAGTAACGAGCGGACGACGTCGAGTCGACGAAATGATCGACGGTGTCCTTGTGCGCCACGGCGAAATCGAAGGCCAGCTCCGGATGCGCGCGAGAGACGGCGGAGATCATGCCGGCGCTGTTGGTCGCACCGGGCTCGTCGGTGAGCGCGAGTTCGAGTGCACGCTTCGCCAGCGCCTCGTCTTCCGTCGTTCCCAGCAGGGCGTACAGGCGATCCTTCACCAACGGGGTCTTCTCCGCCTTGGCCTCCGCATGCAGCTTGTCCCAGGTGGCGGCGTCCGCATGCGAAGCGACCACGGCGAGGATCGACTTGCGCAGCTCGGCCGGCATCGTGTTCGTCTCGTAGCGACGGCGTGCCTCGGCGATGACCTTCGCGTCGCCCAGGTGGGCCAGCGTGCCGATGAGGTGCGCACGCAGGACCGCCACCGGCGCTTCCTCGCCCGGCTTCGCTTCCCAGCCCACCTGCTCGAACTTCGGCGAGAGGCGGGAGATCGCGTACTTGCGCAGCGCGGCCTGGCGCTTCGTGTCGCCCTGGTAGTAATCGTCGAGCGTGGAGAAGTCGCTGGCGATGCCGTCCCACAGCAGCGGCGTGGCATCCAGTGGCGCGACCTTGATCAGGTCGAGCACGTCGGACGCGGGCTGCAGGCCACCCATGCCGAGCGCCCAGACGTCGGCGGTGAGGCCGAGCTGGTCGATCGGATCGAGCTTGGCGAACGCGCCCTGCAACGCCTTGATCTGCGCCGGCGCGTAGAGGGTGCGGTAGTAGCCGGTCTGGCCCGCGTTGACCAGCACCGGCGTGCAACCGGCGACGGTGAGCGTGCCGCTGCCGTCGGAAAGCAGCGTGGACGAAGCGGTGCCACCGACCGTCTTGGCGATCACCGGCACATGCCACGCAAGCGCCTTCTTCTCCGGACGGTCGCGGGTGAACTCACCCTGCGTCAGTTTCAGCGTGGTGGAACCGTTCGCGCACGATACCGATTCCACGCGCACCAGCGGGATGCCCGGCTGCAACGTGAAGTCGTGGGCGATGGTGCTGACCGGCTTGCCCGCCGCCGCGTCGATTTCCTTCCAGAGGTCGTCGGACACCGTGTTCGAATACGCATGCGCCTTGATGTACGCCTGCACGCCCTTCTGCCACGTATCCGCGCCCACATAGGCTTCGAGCATGCGGATGACCGACTCGCCCTTGGAATAGGTGATCGAATCGAAGGCCTGGCTGGCCTGCTCCACGGTCGCCACGTGCTGCACCACCGGGTGGGTGGTGGCGACGGCGTCGCGCGACATCGCGGCTTCGCGGATGAACACCGCTTCGAGGTTGGTATGCCATTCCGGATGCAGGCGCTCGGTGGTGCGCGAGGCCAGCCACGAGGCGAAGCCTTCGTTGAGCCAGAGGTCGTCCCACCAGCGCATCGTCACCAGGTCGCCGAACCACTGGTGCGCCATTTCGTGCGCGGCCGTGTTGAACACTTCCTGCTTGTCGGACTGGGTGGAGATGGACGGGTCGAGCAGCAGCGCGTACTCGAAGGTGTAGATGGCACCCCAGTTCTCCATCGCGGAGAAGAACTGGCTCGAACCCGGCGAGGCGATGTTGTCGAGCTTGGGCAGCGGATACGGCACGCCGAAGTACGCGTTGTATTCCTGCAGCACGGCCTTGCCCGTGTCGAGCGTGAACTGCGCCTGCGAGGTGAGGCCCTTCTGCGTGATGACGCCGATCTCGACGCCGTCGCTCTTCGTGGTGGCGCGATCGAATTCGCCCAGGCCGAAGAACAACAGGTAGGTGGACATCTTCGGCGACGGCTGGAACGAGACCTTGGTCAGGCCGTTACCGAGATCCTTCTTCGACGCGGCGGGCATGTTGCTCACCGCCATCTGGTTGCTCGGCACCGTCGCCGAGAGCGTGAAGGTCGCCTTGTAGGCCGGCTCGTCCCACGAGGGCACGAAGCGGCGGGCATCGGAATTCTCGAACTGCGTGTACAGCGCGCGCTTCTTGCCGTCGGACTTGGTGTCGTAGTCGATCGCGAACAGGCCGTTGGCCTGCGTGCCGATCTTGCCGGTGTAATCCATCGACAGCGTATAGCTGCCGGCGGGAACGGCATGATCGAAGGTGAAGGTCACCGTCTGCGCGTCCGCGTCGATCGCGACCTTGGGCGCCGTGAACTTCGCCTTGCCCTTCGCCGGGACGAGGGTCACGTTGGCGAAGGTCATGTCCATCGCATTGAGCGTGATGGAAGCGGTGGGTTCCAGCACGTCGATGCCGATGGCGACCTTGCCGTCGAAGGCGAGCTTGTCCGCATGCGGTACGACGGACACGTCGTAATGCGTCGGCCGCACGCTGCGGGGCAGCTGGGTGGTGGCAAGCTGGCTGGCGTCGTCGGCCGGCGCGGCGACGGCCACGGCGGATAGACCGGCGAGCGCGAAAGCGATCGCGCTGACGAGAGGTGTACGCATTCGGATGGGCCCTTGGGTTCGATCGATTCGCCCGATGGTCATCCGAGTCCGGCGGGAAAGGAAGCGCCGGAAGTCACGGCCGCAGGATGTTGCGACGCGGGGGAAACCTACCAGACCCGCCACCAGGATCGCCGCTCCAGCTTGCGCAACGCCTTCAGGTGTCCGCGCGCGGCCGCCTTGCGGAACCAGGCCCGGGCGATCGCCTGGTTGCGCGGCACCCCGTCGCCACGGCCGTGCAGCACGCCTAGTTCGAACTGGGCATCGGCATGGCCCGCGCCGGCCGCGCAACGCAGCAGGCGGAGCACTTCCTCGATGTTGCGGGGTACGCCGCGACCGGCGTCGATCATGCGCGACAGGGCGTACTGGGCGGCCACATGGCCGCGTTCCGCCGCCAGCGCCAGCCAGCGGACGGCTTCACGGTCGTTGCGCGCCACGCCGTCACCGGACGCCAGGCGTTGGCCGAGCAAGAATTGTCCCGCCGCGTCCTGGGGACCGAGCTGGGCCAGCCGTTCCGGCGCGGGCGCTCCGCTTGCGGGGGTCCCTTCGGCCGGGATGAGTTCGATGTCCAGCATGGCGAGGTGCCGGCGCGCTTCCGCGTCGCCCTGCTCGGCGGCGCGGCCGAGCCAATGCCGGGCCTGCTCGCGGTCTTCCGGTTGCGCGCTGGCGTCGAGGTACAGCTTGCCCAGGGTGAACTGGGCGATACCGCTACCCAGTTCCGCCGCGCGCCGGTAGTAGTGCGCGCCCATGGCCGGATCGCGGGCCACGCCGATACCGTCGCAATACATGTGCGCGAGGCTGCACAGCGCATCGCTATAGCCACGCGCGCCCGGCGCGCCACGTTCCACCGCCCGGCTGTAGAAGGCGAAGGCGAGTTCGGCGTCCCGCGGGCCGCCGCGACCGAAATAATGCGAGACGCCCAGGTTCACGCACGCTTGCACATGGCCCTGCTCCGCCGCGCGGCCCCACCAGCGCAGCGCCTCCCTTCGATCCAGGGCGACGCCATGGCCGCGCGCGTAAAGCGTGCCCAAGGCAGCCTGCGCATCGGCCGAGCCGGCTTCCGCCGCGCGGCGGGACCAACCCGCCGCTTCGCACGGGTAGCGCGGCACCCCGCGCCCTTCCGCGTA
>NZ_JBPGXU010000097.1:0-15234 GCF_056755675.1 Luteibacter sp. KNZ12-1A
GTCGGCGATGGGTGCTCGCGATGACCCATCGCCGACAAGGTCGGCTCCCACCAGGGTGTGGCAAGGGGGTGGCAGGAGTGGGATGCGGGTTTCATGGGGCGCAAGATGCGGATGGTTCGCGGGCGGTTCGCGGGGGACGATGCGTGTGAACCCCTCAAGGAACCTTCCACCATGTCATTCCGTATCAGCGGCCTCGACCCTCAACCTTACATGTCTCTGTACGGCCTCGACGAGGCATCGCTCAAGGCCCGCGGCGTGATCCGCACGATGGCCACCGACGACACCGGTTTTCCCGAACGCGTGGAACTCCGTGCCGCGCGCCGGGGTGAGCCGTTGTTGTTGCTGAACCATATGCACCAACCGGCGGATACACCGTACCGATCGAGCCATGCGATCTTCATCCGCGAAGGCGCGACGGTTCCTTACGAAGGCTACGATGAAGTGCCGGACGTGATGCGCGTCCGTACCTTGTCGCTGCGGGGGTTCGACCGTCACCACCATATCGCCAGCGCCGTCGTCGTCGACGGCGATGCGGCGGCGGAGGCCATCGAACGCCTGTTCGCGATGTCGGCGGTCAGCTATGTCCATGCCCATTACGCCGCGTACGGATGCTATGCCGCACGCGTGGACAGGGCTTGACGCCGCATTCGCCGGGGTGGCGTATAACGGAGTCGTTTCCGCGAGAGGCGATTCCCCATGCCAACCACCAGCGAATCCACGATCTGTCCGATCTGCCAGGGTACCGGCATCGTCACCTATGTCGACGAGGACGTCGGTTGCCAGGTGGAGATACCGTGCTGGGCCTGTACCGAACGCGATGAAACGGCGTTGGCCCAGCACTCGCCGAACGTACCCTGGATCGGCTGACTCAAAGCTTGTAGTTGACCCCGAACATCACGGTCCGGCCGAAGGTGTCGTATTCGAGCGGGCGTGCGACCTTGACGTTGTTCGGCAACGCGGCGATCTGTTCAGTCTTCATCGGTGAGTTGGTCAGGTTGTTCACCTGGAGCAGGATCGAGAGACCATTCCACGTGCCGTGGTCGAAGGCATAGCCGAGCTGGAAATCCGTCTGCTTGTCCGCCAGGACACGCGTGTAGCCAAGCTGGTCGAAGAGGGCGACGGCCTCTCCCGTGAATGACGAGCGATAGCGTTCGGCGATGCGCACCGACCAGCCGTACTTCTCGTAGTACAGGGCGAGGTTGGCCACCTTCCTTGACAGGCCGGGCAGGGTGGATGGGCTGCCGGGAATGCTCGATACCGCGCTCACCGGCAGGGTGCTGTTGGTGAGCGAGAAGTTGGCTTGCACGCCGAAGCCGTCCAACGCACGGGCGATCAAGGCGCCTTCCAGCGCACCCGACAATTCCAGGCCCTGCATCTTGCCGCCGGTGCCGTTTTCCGGCCGCGTGAACGAGCCTCTCGTGCTGGTGGGCGTGAGGGTGGGGTTGTCGTTGACGTAGCGCGAGAAGTCGTAGTCGAGCGTGGTCTGGTTGTAGATGTAGTTCAGCAGGTTCTTGTTGAACACGGCGGCCGCCACATAGCTGGACGTGCCGAAGTATTTCTCCCACGAAAGGTCGGCGCCAACGGCGATATAAGGCTTCAGCTTCGGGTTGCCACCGCTGCCGGACCAGAGCACCTGCCCAGCGGCGGGGCCGTCGTTGACCAGTGCGACGCCGGCGGAGGTGGCGACCTTTTCATCGTCGATGCGGCCGCGCGCCATCGTCTTGGCCAGGCCGAAACGCAGGAACTGCTTGTCCGCTATCTCGGCCACGAGATTCAGGCTGGGAAGCACCTTGGTGTATTTCGTTCCGTCGGAAATGCGGCCGACGAGCGCATCGCCATTGGTTTGCAGCGCATCGGACGACTGGTCGGTCCGCACGGCCTGCACGCCCACGTTGCCGCGCAAGGGAACATCGCCCAGGCTGGTGTCGATGTTGAACTTGACGTAGGCGACGGGAACCTTCTCTTCCACCGTATAGTTGCGGCTCCAGTCGGACTGGCCGTTGCGCTGCGTCAGATAGAACTGGTTGCCCAGGGCACGCAGGACATCGTAGTTGACGATGCCGGGAATGCCGCCGTAGTCGAGGTCGGTGCTGCCACTCAGGAAGGACGGATCGATCGGCGTGGCGAAGCCGGGCACGTAGGTGTCGCCCGTGGAGCCATTGCCGTTGAGCCAGGCGAAATAAACGTCGGCCTGCTTGGTCTTGCGACGATCGGAGTAGTTCACGCCGACGTTGACATCGCTGAAGATCCAGCCGACCGGATGGCTAACCTCCAGGCGGAACGCCTTGATGGTGTCCTTCTGCTTGTCGAACTCTTCGCGGCCGTTGTAACCGTAGTTGTTCGGATCGGTGAAGAAGATGGCCGACGGATCGGCGAAATTCACGCCCGGCCGGAAATCGGGGAAGCCTTCGTGTTCGGGCGTGGCGAAGTCCGTCGACGACGTGGCCTGGCCAGGCAGGCCCGCGAACAGATAGGCGTCGTGCAGGCGCTTCTTCGCACTGGAATACGAGGCATCGGCGGTGATCACCCAGCCGTTGCCGAAGTCGTACTGGTTGTTCCAGCCGGCCGAGAACAGCTTGTCGTGTTCCTTGGTGTACTCGTTCTGCAAGACGGACTTGAGCCCGTCGATGTGGCCGGTGGTGACGATGGGATAGGGCAATGCCGGCACGTAACCCACGTTCGAATAGGAGACGTTGTCATAAGGGCTGCTCGACCACTGCGCGCCGTTGAGGTAGGTCTTCTGGTTGAAGGTGGAGTAGTAGAGATCCAGCGTCGAGTGGTAATGGTCGTCCGGAGCCCATTCCAGCACGGTCATCAGGCCATTGCGCAACTGGTTCTCCGACTTGGCGCGCAACTGCATGCCTTCCTGCGAAAGCACGTTGTCGGGCATGCCGGGCGTATGCGGCGCGCCCCAGTTCGTCTCCGCGCCTTGCGAACCGTTGTTGAGGCTCCACCACCACGCCTGGTACTGCTTTTCCTGCACCGGCGAATCGAGTTGTGCAAAACCCACGGCGAGACCGAGCGTGTGGTCGAAGAACTGGTCGATATAGGAGAAGCTGGCACGATGCCCCGTGTCGCCCACGCCCGTACCGTGGTTCAGGCTGCCGTTGGAGGTATTTTCGCCACGCAGGTTGGCCGCGAACGTACGCTTGGGCAGGTCGAGCGGCTTGATCGTGTGCAGGTCGACGGTGCCGGACAAACCCTGGCCGATGAGGCTGGCATCCGGCGTCTTGTAGACGGCCGCGCCACTGATCAACTCGGATGGGTACTGGTCGAAGTCGACGCCGCGGTTCTCGCCGATGGTGGCCTGCTCGCGGCCGTTGAGCGTCGTTCCCGCGAAATCGGGCGAGAGGCCGCGGATGGAAATCTGGTTGGCTCGGCCATCCACGCGCTGCGTGGCGAGGCCGGACAGGCGGGCGAGGCTTTCCGCGATGCTGCTATCGGGAAGCTTGCCGATGTCCTCGGCCGAGATGGCCTCGATGATGTTGTCCGAATTCTGCTTGGCCTTGATCGCGCTCTGGATGCTGCCCTGGATACCGGTGACCACAACGGCATCGAGGTTGCTCACGGCATCCGGATTCGCGGGCTTCTTCTGTGTCGTCCTGGCGGGCGGGTTGGCAGCCGGTTCGGAGGTCTGTTGGGGCTGGTCCTGCGCGTTCGCGGCGCAGGCGAACATGAGCAGCAATGCAGTGGCGCATGCCATGGCGAGCGGCTGCGGGCGAAGTACAGGCACGGAAAGAGCCTGCGTCAAACGGCGACGATTCATCTTGTTTTTCCCCGCATTCCGGTTGAGTGACCGGCGCCCCCGCGCCGCGGGCCGGAGAATGAGGGAGTGACACGTGACTGTCATCCTGCGTCGCAGCAGAATCCTGCGTTACGTTCAGGTGCCGTGGATGCACGCATCGGCCGTGCCGCCTCCTGGTGCGTCGCAGCAACCGGCCACCTATGCAAATTCGGCCGTTGACGCGTAATTTGCGGTGCGCTATACGTTGAATCGTGTGAGGCGCTCGGTATTCGCCGTCCGTCGCACGCCAAGGCCGCGCATGCATGGGGCATGCCGGTCGCGCAGCTCGCGATGAATGATGGGACAGCCACGATGCGTCGCCTCACTTCAAATCATGCGAACACCAGCTGCGCCTTCGCAGGGCACGCCTTCCCGCGCGTGATGGCCGACGGCCTGCCGATCCTCGCGCGTGCCAAGCTGAGCGCATTGCGTTCGCGCGGCAAATGCGTCGCCGGTTACTCTCCCCCGCACACCTCCCGCTGATCCCATTCGACTGATCGGCACGTTCCTCGTCCGACGGCTCGTCGACGCACGCTTGCACGCGCAGGCGTGCTCGCAGGCCATGTCCGGACCCGCTGGTGAACCCCGCTGATCATCGGAACAGCGCATCGCACGCCGAGGGGCCGTGCGAGAACTCTCATGAACACTTTCGGGGTGGGGTGGCTTGTGCGTACTCATTATTGTCCAACCAGGAAAACGCTCGTCGCGGCGCTGTGCGCCGTTATCGGATCCACGGTCGTGCCCGCGTTCGCGCAGCAGGCACAGACGCCTCCGGCGGACGCGGCGGCCACGACGCAAGGCGCGACTCAAGGCACGCCGCCGCCGGCCAAGCCGGAAAAGGCGGTGCAGATGAAGGGGCTCAGCGTGGTGGCGAACCGCTACGACGCGACCAATATGCGCATGGATTCGGTGAACACCGTGGAGGTGCTGTCGGCGAACGACTTGCAGCACACCGCCGTGCATAACGTTGCCGAGGCGCTCGGCCTGATGTCCGGGGTGAACGTGACCACGACGGGCACCGGCTATTTCGGCGGCATCGATGGCGCGGCACGCGGCGAGGGCATGTTCGCCTCGGTGCGTGGTTTGCCTTCCGAATACAACGTGAACCTGATCAACGGTTCCAACGTGGCACAAGGCATGCCGTACAGCCGCAGCGTCCAGCTGAGCCTGCTGCCGCCTTCGGGCCTGCAGACCATCGTGCTCAACAAGACATCGATGGCCGACATGGACGGTGACGCGATCGGTGGGACGATCGATTTCCGTACGCCCAGCGCCTTCGACTTCAAGAAGGATTTCAGCGGCAGCGTGACCGCCAGCGGACGCTCGGAAAGCCGGGCGCGCGATTACGGTGGCAGCGGCCTCGGTGGCGGCCTTGCCGGGGAACTGCAAGGAAAGTTCGGTGCGGAAAAGCAGTTCGGGGTGTACGTGAGCGGTTATTACGACTACCGGAACATCGCCAACAGCGAGATCGGCGCGGCGGAAAGCGCCTCGAACGACGGCTCCTGGGCCTTCCTCCACGCGACGGCCGATGGCGACAACGCACCCGGCTACGATCCCGCCCGCAACCTCGTGAGCACGGGCACGAACGTGGGCATCGCCTCCGGTTTCGAGCGCCGCTACGGAGGCAACGTCTCGCTGGACTGGAACGTCGATCCCACGCTGAAAGCCTATGCGAAGATGACCTACGCGTATGCGCTGACCGAGCAGAACACCACGTATACGCAGTTGCTGCCGTCCAACGTGACGTACGTCCCGACCGCCACGCCCGGCGTGTACGCGCCGAACATCGGCCGCATCGCCAATCGTTTCTGGTTCGAGACCAATCCCGAGCGTGCCGACCTGGCCACGATCCAGCTCGGTGCCGACAAGGTCGCCGGGGGCTGGACGATCTCGCCGAATGTGTTCTGGAGCATCGGTCGCAACGACCGGCCCAACCACGTGGAGATCGACGGGCGCGAGGACAAGTATTCCCAGGACAACTTCGCCTACGGCGGCAGTTCGTTGCTGCGTTACGGCGGTGGCGGTTTCCCGTATCCGCAGCTGACCCCGGGCCTGCTCGGCTCGGTGAACAACATCGGCGGGATGTGGGCGAACGATTATGGCGAGGTCACCGACATCCGCTCGGGCCAGAAGCGGGGTGGCGCCAAGCTCGACCTGCGCTACGACTTCGATGGCGGCCCGGTCTCGTCCGTGAAGTTCGGCGTGAAGTACAGCGACAGCTCGCGCGAGTTCACCAATCGCGACTGGTCCACCGGCGGCATCAACGACGGCGTGACGACGCTGGACGACCTGGGCATCTTCAAGGGTTATTACTCGTCGATCTTCCCCGACAAGTACCACTGGCGCACCCCCGACGTGAGCCGCGCGGCGGTCGCGGCGTTGATCGACCAACACGTGCTGCCGTCCGACCTGGATACGTGCAGCTCGCTCGATTTCAACAACTACAACTGCGACACCATGCGTGGCACCGAGGCGGTCACCGCGGCCTACGCCATGGCCACGATCAACCAGGGGCCGCTGGAGATCATCCCCGGTGTGCGCTTCGAGCATACCTCCATCCACAACACGTTCTGGACCACGCCGACCGACGCGGACGGCAACGAGCTGCCGGGCTTCTTCGACAATAACCGTACGGTCTACAACGAGCCCCTGGGCAGCCTGTTCATCAATTACCGGCCCAATGGAAACGTGGTGTACCGCGCCGCGGTCTGGCAAAGCTACACGCGGCCCGCCTTCGTCCAGCTCGGCGGCGGTTCGCAGATCAACACCTCCGAAGGCGTGACGACGATCACCCGCGGCAACCCGAACCTCAGCCCGATCAAGTCCACCAACGTCGACCTGGCCGCGGAATGGACCACGGATCGCGGAGGCTATGCGTCGTTCTCCGGCTTCTACAAGAAACTGCGTGACTACATCTATGACAGCGGCGGCGGCCAGGCCAACCCGGACACGGTAGGCGAGGGCACCGTGCTGACCAAGACGCCGACGAACGGCGGCGACGGCAAGGTGTATGGCCTGGAGATGACCTGGCGGCAGAAGTTCCAGGATCTTCCCGCGCCGTGGGATGGCCTCGGCTTCAGCGTCAACGCGACGCGGCAGAACTCGAAGGTCGACCTGGGGCGCGAAGGCTTCGGCAACGAGCGTTTGCAGGCGGCACCGGAACGCATGGCGAACGCGGAACTGTTCTATGAGAAGAACGGTTTCTCGTTGAACCTCAGCTACCACTACACGGGTTCCTATCTCTCGACCTACGACTTCCTCAACCAGGGCAGCCCTTGGGACGACCTGTGGATCCGTCCAATCCGCCGCGTGGACCTGCACGCGGGTTACCTGCTGCCCAACGGCATCCAGCTCGACCTGCAGGTGAGCAACCTCACCAAGCAGTATTCGTACTGGTCGCACATCGGCAGGAACAGCCTGGCCAACTCGGATATCGTCGATGCCGGCATGACCACGCTGCTCACCGTCAAGTACTCGTTCTGAGCATGCGGCGCCGGGACTTCCTCGCGTTCTCGTTGCTCGCGCCAATGGCATGGGGCGGAACCCCGCCGGTGGCGCTGGCGGGGACGGCCGCGCCGGTAAAGCCGGTGCCGCCCGACGGCAAGGCGCACGCCTTCGGCTTCGGCCGGAGGCGGTTCCTGCTCGACGGCAGGGAGTTCCGCATCCACAGCGGTGAGATGCACCCGGCGCGCATCGCGAAGGAACACTGGCGCCACCGGATACGCATGGCACGCGCGATGGGGCTCAACACCATCGCGCTGTATGTCATGTGGAACCACCACGAGCGCGAGCCGGGGCAGTTCGATTTCGAAACGGGTAACCGCGACATCTCCGGCTTCATCCGCCTGTGCCAGGAAGAGGGCATGTGGGTATACCTGCGCCCGGGTCCTTATGTCTGCGCCGAGTGGACGAACGGCGGCCTGCCGGCATGGCTGCTTCGCGATCCGGACACGCGCCTGCGCGATGGGGACGATCCGCGTTACATGGCGGCCGTCCGGCGCTACATCTCCGCGCTGGCATCGCATGTCGCGCCCTTGATGGTGTCCCGGGGCGGCCCGGTGCTGATGCTCCAGGTGGAGAACGAGTATTCGATGTTCGCCGGGGACGTCGGCTACCTCAAGGCGGTCGAGGCGGCATGGCGTGCACAGGGCATCACCGGTCCCTTTGCCGTCTCCGACGGCTGGAAGGATCTCACGCGCCGACGTGCCTACCTGCCCGGCGCCGCGTTGGGTCTCGACGGCGCGGACGTGGACATCCTGGCCAAGGGCCGGGCGTTCGCGGGCGAGGCGCCGGTATGGGTCGGCGAGGGATATCCGGGATGGCTCACCCATTGGGGCGAGCCGGTTTTCGCATCGAAGGACTACGTGGATACGCTGCGCCGCGTGATGAAGGCGGGCTATTCGTTCAACCTCTACGTGGTGCACGGCGGCACGAACTTCGGCCTGACCGCGGGGGCCAACCTCGAAGACGACGGTTCGCGGTTCCAGCCTGTCATCACCAGCTACGACTACGGCGCACCGATCGACGAGCGCGGATACCCGACCCCGCAGTACGAGCGCTTGCGCAAGGTGATCGCGGAAGCGACCGGGACAACACCGCCCGCCGTGCCGCCCGCCGAACCCTCGGCGACGTTCGCGCCGGTGAAACTCGATCCATACGCATCCTTGTGGGACAACCTGTTCGAAGAGCCGGCACGCATACCCGTGCCGGGGCCGAACGAGATCCTGTTCGGACAGGACCAGGGCCTGGTCCTCTACCGCAAGCGCGTCGAGGCGGGCTCGCGGCTTCGCCTGGACGGCGTGCGCGACTATGCCGTGGTCTACATGGATGGCCACGAGGCCGGCCACGTATCGCGCGTCGAACATGCGGACGTGTCGTCGTCGCCGGACGTCGCCTTGCCACGCGGATGCATCCTGGATGTACTTGTCGACACGTTCGGGCACGTGAACTTCGGTCCGCGCCTGGGCGACCACAAGGGCCTGATCGGGCCGGTGACGCTCGATGGCGCGCCCTTGCGTGACTTCCATGCCTGGCCCTTGCCCCTGGATGGCAGCTGGCTGGAACACCTGCGGCCGTTGAAGGGACCACCGGCCCGTGGCGGAGTCTTCTTCCGGGGCAAGATCCACCTCGCCAGGCCGGGCGATGTCTATATCGACATGGGCGAGTGGACGAAGGGCTATCTTTGGGTCAACGGACAGCTGCTGGGCCGCTACTGGCACATCGGGCCGCAACGACGATTGTTCTGCCCGGGCCCATGGCTGCGCGAAGGCGACAATACCGTGATGGTGCTCGACCTGCACCGGAGCGCCGGTGCGGGCATCCATGCCGCGGAACGCCTGCATGACTGAGGAGACCGTGCCGACACACGACGTACCGCCGCGGGCGATCGGCTTCTGGGGCGGTCTCTCGGCCAACGTGCTGAACATGATCGGCATCGGGCCGTTCGTGACCATTCCGCTCGCGCTCTCCGCCCTTGCGGGACCGGGCGTGCTCCTAGGCTGGATCGCCGGCGCCTTCCTGTGCCTGTGCGACGGACTGGTGTGGGCGGAGCTTGGCTCGACCATTCCGGAGTCCGGTGGGCCGTACCACTACCTGCGGGAAGCGTACGGGCGCGAACGCATGGGTCGCCTGTTCGGCTTCCTCTACCTGTGGCAGACGCTGCTCACCGCGCCCCTTTCGATCGGCTCGGCCGCCGTGGGATTCGCCCAATACCTGGGTTATCTCGTGCCGTCGCTCGGCGACGGCGGGCGGATCCTCGTGGCGGCGGGCCTGTGCCTGGCGAATACGGCCGTGTTGTACCGGCGTGTCGGCGAGATCCAGAAGCTGTCGATGTTCATCACCGCCATCGTCGTCGTGGCCTGCGCCTGGGTCGTCGTCAGCGGCATCGCGCATTTCGACATGGCGACCGCCAGCCGGTTCCTGCACATGCGCACGGAATCGACGCATGGATTCTGGCTCGGCCTGGGCGCGGTTTCGCTGATCGCCGTCTACGACTACGGCGGCTATAACAACGTGTGCATGCTCGGTGGCGAAGTGAAGCAGCCGCGCCGCACCATCCCCCTTGCGGTGCTGACCTCGATCCCGCTCGTGGCGGTGCTCTATCTCGGCCTGAACATCAGCATCCTCGGCGTGCTGCCGTGGGAGCAGGCCGCGCAGTCGAAAGCCGTGGTGGCGGATTTCATGCAAGCCATCCACGGCCGCATCGGCGGCACGCTGGCCGTGGCGTTGATCCTGCTCGCCAGCTGGGGATCGGCCCTGGTGGTACTGCTCGGTTATTCGCGCGTGCCCTATGCGGCCGCCGCCGACGGACAGTTCTTCCGGGTGTTCGCGAAGCTCCATCCGCGCGGCGGCTTTCCCACGGTGTCGCTGGTCTTCGTCGGCGTGACCTCGGCGTTGGCATGTTTCCTTTCACTGGAACGCCTGATCGCCACGCTGATGGTCGTGCAGATCCTGTTCCAGTACATCGCGCAGTGTTTCGCGGTGGTGGCCTTGCGCCGGAGGAAGGTTTCGGCCGACGCCTTCCGCATGCCGTTTTACCCGCTGCCGATCGCCATCAGCGTGGTGGGCTGGCTCTACCTCGTCGCGACCAGCGGCTGGTCGTCGATCGTGACCGCCGTGGTCGCCGTCGTCGCCGGTACCCTCATCTTCCTTTGGCAAGCCCGGAGAACGCGCTCGTGGCCGTTTCCATCGACCTGAAATCCTGGGATGTCGCCGTCGTGGGCGAGATCTATGCCGACCACGTATTCAGCGGCTTCGCCCGCTGGCCGGGGCCGGGCGAGGAAGTGCTCGCGAAGGATTACCTGCGCGAGCTCGGAGGCGGCAGCGTGAACACCGCGTGCGGCTTGTCGCGGCTCGGCCGGCGCACGCGCCTCGTGGGGCTGATCGGCGAGGCGGACTTCGACTGGTTCGAGCGGCGGCTGGGAGACTTCGGCGTCGGCATGGACGGCATCCGCCTCGGCGCCGACGGCACCGGTACGACGGTCAGTGTCTCCACCCGCGAGGACCGCTCGTTCTTCACCTACCTGGGTGCCAACGCCGGATTGTCCGAGCTGCTCGAAGTGCCGACCGTGATCGCCGACCTGGTCGCCGCTCGCCACGTGCATTTCGCGATGCCGCTGTCACGCGAGCTGGCCGCGCGTATCCTTCCGCAGCTCCGCCAGGCGGGATGCACGACCTCGCTCGACGTCGGCTACAGCGCCGATTGGCTGCGCGATCCCGCCAACCACACGACCTGCCGCGACATCGATTTTTTCCTGCCGAATGCGAAGGAAGCCGCCCTGCTCGTCGGTGACGACAACGCGGATGCCTATGCCGCATGGTCCGGCGCGCAGGGCTTGCGCCATACGGTGCTCAAGCTGGGCGCGCAAGGCGCGCTGGTGGCCGATGCGGCGGGAATCCGAATCGTCCATGCGCCCGCTGTCGAGGCGCTGGACACGACCGGTGCCGGCGATGCCTTCGACGCCGGGCTCATCGACGCCGTGCTCGACGGCGAAACGCTGGACCGCTGCGTGCAGCGCGCCTGTGTCACCGGCGCCTTGTGCACCACCGCGGCGGGCGCCTTGCATGCTCTTCCCCATTCCCCGACCTTGAGGACTCTTCGTGAGCGGACGTACGGATCGTAAGATCGCATTGATTGGAGGGGGCAGCGTCCGCTCGCCCCTGGTGGTTTTCGGTGTCAACGAGGCCGCTGAAGCGCTCGGCGCCGCGGAGATGGTGCTGTACGACCCCGATCCCGCACGGCTGCGGATCATGGTCGACCTCGGCAAGGCCATCGTCCGGCATTTCGGTGGCGACCTGCGCCTGCGCGGTGCGACCTCCCTGGAAGACACCATCGAGGGCGCCGACTTCGTCCTCAACAGCATTCGCATCGGTGGCATCGTCGGCCGGGCGGCCGACGAACGGGTGTCGATCGACCATGGATATCCTGGCCAGGAGACCACCGGTCCCGCCGGGGTCGCCATGGCGCTGCGCACCATTCCCGTCGCCATCGAGCAGGCCCGGCTGGTGGAACGGCTGAGTCCCGAGGCCTGGCTGGTGAACTTCACCAATCCCGCCGGCCTCATCACGCAGGCCGTCACCGACCACAGCAGGGCGCGCATCGTCGGCATCTGCGACACGCCCACCGAACTGTTCCACAACATCGCGCGTGCCCTGGGCGAACCGGCGGACGAGGTCGAGTGCGACTACGTGGGACTCAACCACCTTGGCTGGGTGCGCGGCGCGCGCGTACGTGGCGAGGACGTCTTCGATCGCCTGCTGGCCGACGACGACCTGCTTCGACAGCTCTACCTCGCACCATTGTTCGACTTCGAGATGATTCGCGCGCTGCGCCTCATTCCGACCGAGTATCTGTTCTTCTACTACGAGAAGCGTCGCGCGCTGGATAACCAGCGCAGGCAAGGTGGCAGCCGTGGCGCGGAGATCCAGCGCCTCAACGACGACTTGCTGGCGACGTTGACCTCGCGCCTGGACGCGGGCGATGGCGAGGCGGCCGTCGACATCTACGCGGCGTACCTGAACCAGCGCTCCGGTTCGTACATGAAACTCGAAGCGGAAGGCGGATCGGCCTTCGACCACGGCGTGAGCCTGGAAGGCGATCCGTTCCGCGTGGCGACCGGTTATCACCGCATCGCCATCGACGTGATGAGCGCGCTGACCGGCGCCAGGCCTGCCCGTATCGTGGTGAACACGCGCAATCGTGGCGCCTTGCCCGACCTTCCCGACGACGACATCGTCGAGATCGCATCGGATATCTCACTCGATTCCATCGTTCCGCAGCCGATCGCATCGTTGCCGGATGCGGTGAACGGCCTCGTTCGTTCGGTGAAGGCGTACGAGCGCGCGGCGATCGCCTCGGTGCTGGACCAGCGCCGGCTTGAAGCGCGCAAGGCGATGCTGATCCATCCGGCGATCGGAGAGTGGACGCCGTCCGGTGATTTGCTCGAAGCCTTGCTGGGGCATGCGAACGACGATGGCGAATGCCTGTGCCATGGGCCGGTGCTTCGTTAGCGCGTTTTGCTTGGTTGAGATCACCGGACGGCGAATCGGAAACCCCGTTGTGGGAGCCGACCTTGTCGGCGATCCCGCGGCAGCGGGCCAGGGTGAGGCAAGCACCATCGCCGACAGGGTCGCTCCCACAGGCACCCTTTCCCGAGCGGCGGTGCAACCGGAGCGACGAGGGTGGTGGCCGACGGCTCTGCCTACCGCGCTTCCCGGACTTCCGTGAAGAACCTTTTTCTTGGGATCACAGGCATTGCGCATCTTCGGCAACGATTTCGATTCGTCGCGCCCGTACTCGAAGTAATGCGCTGCCCGATGTGCGATGTCCGCAAGACGCCTGCGACGTCATGGGTGTAGCGTGTCATCCAGGCACTGATGGCGTTCCTGTCGTCGTCAGTCAACTCAGGAAGGAGGGATCCGTGCATGGACGCCACTTATACCGTTGAGTTCGAAGAGTATCCCTTGGGCTCGTATGCGGGCTTGACGACGCCTTATTTCGTTATCAAGCTCACGGGAGGCGACATGTCCGTCGTTCGCGCGCCCGATGACTGGTATCCCTACTTCATGGGGAGGTGTGTGCAATTTCCACGACCGGATAATCATCTCTCGGTCGACCTGTTGATCGATAATCGTCCAGGCGAGATCAAGTTCATTCTGAACGATGTCCATGGCGGGATCGAGAATGGAGTCGTCGCTTTTTTCGACCTCGACAATCAACTGATAAAGCTTGTCGAAGTCACGAAAGGCGAACCTTGCGTTGTCGCTCTGGAACACCCGCCCGGAATCAGCAGGGTTAGTTTCTTGACCTACGACGTCGTTTACTTCGATAACTACGAGGGCGTTCTCGTACCCTCCGGTGCAACCGCGGGAACCGTCGAGGAAGGCCCCGAAATCGTCGAAGCTTCCGCCGCCGTGCCTGCGAGTCCCGCGGAGGGAGACATGGCACTCGAATACTTCAAAAATTTGACGAATGGGGATCACACCTCGTTGCTGGAAACGCCGCTGTTGACGATTCACAACAAGAAGCGTCTTTATGTCATCTCCGAAGTGAATGACGCGTTTCCGCACATGATGGGGAAGCGGGTTCTCCTGGGCGGCGATGTTTTTTACCCTGAAGAGGTCACCATATACTTCAAGGAGGTCACCAGCCGAGTCCGGTTCACGATGAGGCGTGTCGACCTGAACGCTATCAGGGGCCATATCGAGTTCTACGCTGATGACCAAACGCATCTGGGAACCGTCCTTGCCGGACCGGATATCGTCAGCGTCGTGGCGTATGAAAACGCGAAGGGCATTCGCGAGGTCAGGTTCAAGGTGGCCAACAATGTCGTAGTCGACAACTTCGAGTTTCGCCGGCCTTGAAGTCACGTTGCCGGCTCGGAGTGGTCCGTTGCGGCAGCGCGAGGATCGGGGGGCGGCGGTGCACGTATCGTAAGAACTCGCTATCGCTACCGGGTCGGTGCAACTGGTGATAGCTTTGCGTGGTAGTGGCTACGACAGGTGGCAGGCTCGAACGCATGGACACTCAAAAGACCTACTGGTTCGGTCGCAAGCGGTTCGGTTGGGGCATCGGCCCCAGGAGCTGGCAAGGGTGGTTGGTTTCGGCTGTTTACGTCGCGGTCCTCATCGGACTGCGACATCTGGGTCCGAAGACCCTGGACCACCAGGTCTTCCTTATCCTCTCGATCGTTTCGACCTTGGTATTCGTGGGTGTCATCGCGTGGAAGTTCGAACGGCGCTCTCCCGGCTAACGACAGGGAAGCCGAGTTCGAACGAGCCATGTGTCGGTGCCATCGGCGTTGCGTGATGTGAGGGGTTTTCGCAAGCAGACATCGCCGACAGGGGCGGCTCCCACCTCGCCGAGCAACGGGTAAACTGCTGTCTTTACCCGGAATCGCCGCATGCTCAACGTCACCGGATTGGTGAAGACCGTTCCCGGAGGGCGGACCCTCTTCGAGGGGCTCGACCTGTCGTTGGCTCGCGGGGAATTCGTCGCCGTGACCGGCGAGTCGGGGGCTGGCAAGTCCACCTTGCTCAACCTGATCGCCGGCCTCGATTCGCCGGATGCGGGGAGCGTGCATATCGATGGAACCGATATCGCTGGCCTCGACGATGATGGCCGCACCGGGCTCCGGCGTGACCGGATCGGCTTCGTGTTCCAGGCGTTCCATGTCCTGCCGCACCTCGACCTTGCCCACAACGTGGCGTTGCCGCTGGCGTTGCAGGGACACGATGCGCATGCGTCGCTCGCCGCGGCGGAGGCGATGCTCGTTTCCGTGGGCCTTGGCGGTCGCGGCGATGCGTACCCACGCGAGCTTTCGGGCGGCGAGCTCCAGCGCGTGGCGGTCGCCCGCGCGCTGGTCCACAGACCCGGCCTCATCCTGGCCGACGAGCCCACCGGTAACCTCGACCCCGACACCGCGGCGCGCACCCTCGCGTTGTTCGTCGAC
>NZ_JBPGXU010000098.1:0-15166 GCF_056755675.1 Luteibacter sp. KNZ12-1A
ACTACCGTCGCGCCGAGGGTGGCGCCCGGCAGCTCCCCCGCCACGCACACAACGAACGCGAGGGCGAAGCCGAGCCGTGCACCGCCCGCTTTTCGCGAGAAAACTGCCCAAAAGGACTTGCACGTTTGTGCACGTTTTCATACATTGGTGCGCATTCGTCATCCATGGAAGTTCGCATGAAGCCAGCGCGCGCCACTCGATTGATCTTTCTTCTCTCTGGCATCGGCATGGCCAGCTGGGCCCCGATGGTGCCGTATGCCAAGGCGAGGCTCGGGCTCGACGATGCGACGCTCGGCCTGGTGCTCCTGTGCATGGGCTGCGGGGCGGTCGCCGCCATGCCCCTGGCGGGGTTCCTGACCCATCGTTACGGGAACCGCGACGTCATCGGTGGTAGTGGATTGCTGGTTTGCGTGGCTTTGCCCCTGCTGACGATCACTCCCAATGCCTATTGGCTCGGTGCCGCCCTGTTGTTCTTCGGTGCCGCGCTGGGCGTGGTCGACGTGGCCATGAATGCCCATGCGGTGGACGTGGAAAAGCATGCGGGCAAACCGATGATGTCGGGCTTCCATGGCCTTTTCAGCGTAGGCGGCCTCGCCGGTTCGGCAGGCATGGCGGCACTGTTGAAGGCGGGTGCGCCGCTGACCGGCAGCGCGTTGGCCGTGTCGGCCGCCTTGCTCGTCATCGTCGTGACGCAATGGAGGCACTTCCTGGTTCGACTCGACGATTCCGACCAGTCGCATTCCATCTTCCGCATGCCCTCGGCATCGGTATTCCTGCTGGGTTTCCTCTGCCTGGTGGTATTCCTCGCCGAAGGCGCGATGCTGGACTGGAGCGCGGTGTTCCTGCGTTTCTCGCGTGGATTCGATCCTTCGCTGGCTGGCCTGGGCTATGCCGCGTTCTCCATCGCGATGGCCTGCGGCCGATTGCTCGGCGATCGCATCACGGCCTCGGTGGGGCCGGTGACGATCGTGCGCGTGGGTGCCCTCCTGGCTGCGCTCGGCTTCTTCCTCGCCACCGCCTTGCCCTGGGGGCCGGCCGCGATGCTGGGCTTCATCCTGGTAGGCATCGGCGCGTCGAATATCGTCCCCGTGCTGTTCAGCGCGGCCGGGCGCCAGCCGGGCACGTCCCCCGGGATCGCCATCGCCACGGTCACGTCGCTGGGCTACGCGGGCATGCTCGCCGGCCCGGCGGCCATCGGCTTCGCCGCCCACCTGAGCAGCCTGTCGCTGGCCCTTTGCGGGGTGGCCGTGTTGCTCGTGGTCGTATCAATCTGCGCGTCCATCGCGCGCCGCTAAGGATCGTTCCATGCATACCAAACGCGATGTCGTCATCTTCGATTTCGGCGGTGTCCTGATCGACTGGAATCCACGCTACCTCTACCGCAAGCTGTTCGGCGACGACGAGCAGGCGATGGAAGCCTTCCTGGCCGAGGTGACCACGCCGGAATGGAACCTGCAGCAGGACGCCGGCCGCTCCTGGGACGAAGCGGTGCGCCTGCTCACCGCGGAGCATCCCACCAAGGCCGAACTCATCGCGGCCTACCAGCACCGCTGGGAGGAAACACTCGGTGGCGCGATCGACGACAGCCTGCATATCCTGCGCGAACTGAAGGAGGCCGGGCATCCTCTCTATGGCCTCACCAACTGGTCGCACGAGACCTTTCCATTCGCCCGCGAACGCTTCGATTTCCTCACCCTTTTCGACGGCATCGTCGTCTCGGGCGAGGAGGGCATGATCAAGCCGGACCCGAAGCTCTACCAGACCCTGCTCGAACGCTACGACATCGATCCCTCGCGCGCGGTGTTCATCGACGACAACAAGGTCAACGTGGATGCCGCCGAGGCGCTGGGCATCCATGGCATCCACTTCCATACGCCCCGGCAATTGCGTGCGGAACTGATCGAACTGGGTTTCCTCCCGGCATGAATGCACCGCTCGACACGACGCTGCCCCGCGAGCGCGAACAGTTGATCCTCGAGCGCTTGCGCCGCGAGGGCAAGGTCGTCGCCGCCGACCTCGCACAGGAGTTCCGCGTATCGGAGGATTCGATCCGTCGCGACTTGCGCGATCTCGCCGCGCAAGGGCTATGCCGCCGCGTCTATGGCGGTGCCTTGCTCGCGGTGAATATCCCCCCGCTGGGCGAGCGTCACGGCGAGCGGACGGAACTCAAGCGCGAACTCGCGCGGACGGCGATCGGTCTCGTCGGGCGCGGGCAGATACTGTTCATCGACGCCGGTTCGACCAATACCGTGTTGGCGAAGATGTTGCCGGAAAACAGTGACCTCACCGTGGTGACGAATGCGCCGGACGTGGCATTGGCGGTGCTCGGTCGTCCCGGTTTCGACGTGATCGTGCTGGGAGGAAAGCTCGATCCGGCGATCGGTGGCGCGATCGGTTCCCGTACGGTTCGCCAGGCACAGGACATTCGTGCGGACCTCTGTTTTCCAGGGGTGTGCGCCATCGATCCCGAGCGTGGGCTATGGACCTACGACGAGGAAGAGACCGTGTTCAAGCAGGCGATCATCGAGGCCAGCGGTGAGACGGTGGCGATCGCCACGCCGGACAAGCTGGTGGCCTCGGCGACGCATCATACGGCGCCGATCGCCGGTATCGCGCACCTGGTGGTGGCGGCGGATACGGATGCGGCGGTGGTGGAGCGGTATCGTGCGGCAGGGGTGATGGTGCATAGGTAGGTCGATCGCCGCTGAAGCGGCTCCCACAAAAGCGGGGTGGGGAGGTCCCTCGGGACCGCCCCACCGCCTTCCCATCCTGCTTGCCTCAGCCGGCCTTTTTCTTGGCCAACCGCAGCCAGGTGTCGACCACGGTGTCCGGATTGAGCGACATCGATTCGATGCCCTGTTCCATCAGCCACTCCGCCAGGTCCGGATGATCGGAGGGACCCTGGCCGCAGATGCCCACGTACTTGCCCTTGTCGCGTGCCGTTTTGATCGCCATGGCGAGCAGCTTCTTCACCGCCGCGTCGCGTTCGTCGAACAGGTGGGCCACGATGCTCGAATCGCGATCCAGGCCCAGGGTGAGCTGGGTCAGGTCGTTCGAACCGATGGAGAAGCCGTCGAAGATATCGAGGAATTCGTCCGCCAGCAGGGCGTTGGACGGTACCTCGCACATCATGATCACCTTCAGGTCGTGCTCGCCCTGGACGAGGCCGTTCTGGCGGAGTACCTCGATCACCTTGCGGCCTTCGTCGAGCGTGCGCACGAAGGGAATCATCACCCACACATTGGTGAGGCCCATGGTCTCGCGCACGTACTTGGCCGCCTTGCACTCCAGCGCGAACGACGCGGCGAAGCCCGGATCGACATAACGGCTGGCGCCGCGGTAGCCGATCATCGGGTTTTCCTCGTGGGGCTCGTAACGCGAACCGCCGATCAGGCCCGCGTACTCGTTCGACTTGAAGTCGGAGAGGCGCACGATCACCGGCTTCGGGTACACCGAGGCGGCGATGGTGGCGATGCCTTCGGCGAGACGATCGACATAGAAGGAGACCGGGTCCTTGTAGCCCTGGATGCGGGCGTCGATGCGCGCCTTGGTTTCCGCGTCCTGCTTGCCGTATTCCAGCAGGGCCTTCGGATGCACGCCGATGTGGCTGGCGATGATCATTTCCAGGCGTGCCAGGCCGATGCCGGCATTGGGCAGCATGCCGAAATCGAAGGCGCGTTCGGGGTTGGCCACGTTCATCATGATCTTCAGTGGCGCTTCCGGCATCGCGCCCAGGTCGGCGGTGATGCGGTCGAACTTCAGCGTGCCTTCGTAGATGGTGCCGGTGTCGCCTTCGGCGCAGGAGACGGTGACTTCCGCGCCGTCGGGAATCGTCTCCAGCGCGTTGCCGCAGCCGACCACGGCGGGCACGCCCAGTTCGCGGGCGATGATCGCCGCGTGGCAGGTACGGCCGCCGCGATTGGTCACGATCGCCGCGGCACGCTTCATCACCGGCTCCCAGTCGGGATCGGTCATGTCGGCCACGAGCACGTCGCCGGGCTGGACCTTGTTCATGTCGGCGAGCGAGCGGATGACGCGGGCCTTGCCGGCGCCGATCTTCTGGCCGATGGCGCGGCCTTCGGTGAGCACCTTGCCCTTTTCGTTGAGCTGGAAGCGCTCCAGCGTGGTCGCGTGGTCACGCGATTTCACCGTCTCCGGGCGCGCCTGCACGATGTAGAGCTTGCCGGTGTGACCGTCCTTCGCCCACTCGATGTCCATCGGGCGGCCATAGTGCTTCTCGATGACGAGCGCCTGGCGCGAGAGTTCTTCCACGTCGGCGTCCGTGATGCAGAAGCGATGACGATCCTCGACCGGTGTCTCCTCGATGCGCACGCGCTCGCCAGGCTGGTCGGAATAGACCATGCGCTGCTGCTTGGCGCCGAGGCTGCGGCGGAGCACCGCCGGCTTGCCTTCGCGCAACGTGGGCTTGAAGACGTAGAACTCGTCCGGGTTGACGGCGCCCTGGACGACCATCTCACCGAGGCCATACGAGCCGGTGACGAAGACCACGTCGCGGAAGCCGGATTCGGTGTCCAGGGTGAACAGCACGCCGGACGCGCCGACGTCGGAACGGACCATCAGCTGCACGCCGGCGGAAAGGAACACGTCCTCGTGCTTGAAGCCCTGGTGTACGCGATAGGCGATGGCCCGGTCGTTGTAGAGCGAGGCGAAAACCTCCTTCACCTTGTGCAGCACATCGTCGATGCCGACGACGTTGAGGAAGGTTTCCTGCTGGCCCGCGAAGGAGGCGTCCGGAAGGTCCTCGGCCGTGGCGGAGGAACGCACGGCCACCGCGATATCGGTGGCGCCGGCGTCCTTGCACAGCTTGATGTAGGCATCGCGGATGGCCTGCTCGAGGTCAGCGGGCAGGGCGGTATCGACGATCCAGCCGCGGATCTCCTTGCCGCCCCGGGTCAGTTCGTCCACGTCGTCCACGTCCAGCGTGGCCAGGCGTTCCTGGATACGCTTCGCGAGGCCGCTCTTCTCGAGGTAGGTCTGGAAGGCGTCGGCCGTGGTGGCGAAACCGCCAGGCACGGAGACACCCAGTTTCGCCAGGTTGCCGATCATCTCGCCAAGGGAGGCGTTCTTGCCGCCCACCTTGCCCAGGTCGGTCATGCGTAGCGCGTCGAGCCAAAGTACCAGGTCGCTCAAGGGAAAATCCTCACAATCGGTTCGTCGGTTTTGCGGCGGGCCGCGCTAGAAAATCCACACATTGTCGGGGGACGGTCGGCGCCGAAACAAGGCGCGATGCACAAACGTTCAGCGATGATGCGGGGTGGATTGTTATCGCGGCGTCTTGAGCTAAGGTGGATCCATGGACCACCGCAGGGAATTGACCGATGCGTCGCACCGTGTTCTTCATCTCCGACTCCACCGGCATCACGGCCGAGACCATCGGCAACAGCATGCTGGCCCAGTTCGAGGGGGTGCAGTTCGATACCCACCGGCTACCCTTCATCGATAACGCGGCCAAGGCCGAGGCGGCCTGCCTGCGGATCAAGACCAAGTACGCCCAGGACGGCCAGCGCCCCATCGTGGTCAATACGATGACCTCGCGGACGTTATGCGACATCGTGGCCGGCAGCGGGGCGCTGATGCTCGACGTCTTCGCCCCCTTCATCGAGCCGCTGGAGGCGGAACTGGGGGCGAAACAGTCCGGCGCGGTCAACCGCTCCCATGGCCTGGTCGATTTCGAGCGCTACGAGGCCCGCATCGAGGCCACCAACTACGCCCTGGCCCACGACGACGGGCTGGACGTGGACTACAACCAGGCGGACGTGGTGCTGGTCGGGGTCTCCCGCTCGGGCAAGACGCCCACCTGCCTCTACATGGCCTTGCATTACGGTGTCTGCGCCGCCAACTATCCGCTCACGGACGACGACCTCGACAAGCTGGAGCTGCCGACGCGTCTACGCCCTTATCGCAGCCGGTTGTTCGGTCTCACCATCGACCCGATCCGCCTGGCGCAGATCCGCGAGCAGCGCCGTCCCGGCAGCCGCTACGCCACGCTGAAGCAGTGTCGCTGGGAACTCGAACAGGCCGACAGGCTGATGCGGCGGGAGAACATCCCGGTCCTCAACACGACGCACACCTCGATCGAGGAGATTTCGAGCAAGATCTTCGAATACCTCGGTATCGAACGCCATATGTATTAGACGAGAACGTTTCACGGAGTATCGCCGCCCCCATGACCGCCGTCATCGAACGCCCCATCGCCCTCATCCCGGGACGCTTCGAGTTCCTGATGGGACTCTATGCGGAGAACTACCACCGGCTGGCACGGCTGTTCGCACCGCAGCGGTTGGCGCCGGGCCGGTATATCTCGGACGTGGACGATGGACTGAAGGTGCGCCTGGACGTGCAGGAGAAGCATCCGTACACGCTCGAACTGGAACTCACCTACGACTTCGTCGATGAGGCGACGGGCCAGCCTTCACCTTCGGCGCAGCTGCGCATGTACACCGATGCGCACGTGGCCGAGGCCATGCATTGCCATCCGGGCCGCAAGCTGTGGCAGGTGCTGGGACCCTTTCCGCCCGCCCGTACGGTATTGCAGCACCGGCTGCGCATGAACGGCTTCCTCAGCCGCTGGCTGGAATACCTGGCGGAGCAGGGCCATTCGATCGGCACGCTGGAGCGCGTGGGTGACGTCCCGGCCGAGTGAGCCGACCAGCGAGTGAGCTGACTTGGGAGCCACCTGAAGTGGGAGCCGGCCCGAGGTGGGAGCCGACCCTGTCGGCGATGGGTGCTTGCCGTAACCCGGCCCGCTGCCGCGGGATCGCCGACAAGGTCGGCTCCCACCATCCATCGGGCTCGGCTCCTGCTAATCCATCGGGCCCCACCAAGCCATCGAGTCTTGAATTCAGGGCAAAAAAAACCCGCCGGAAGGCGGGATTCTCTTTGGAGGTAATGGCGGAGCGGACGGGACTCGAACCCGCGACCTCCGGCGTGACAGGCCAGCATTCTAACCGACTGAACTACCGCTCCACACTACGTTCCACTTCCAACAACAACCCAACTTCCTTCGTCCTTTACACTCTTCGGCGAACCGAAAAGTGGCGTCCCCACGGGGATTCGAACCCCGGTCGCCACCGTGAAAGGGTGATGTCCTAGGCCTCTAGACGATGGGGACGTACTAGAAGTTGGTGGAGCCAGCCGGGATCGAACCGGCGACCTCCTGCATGCCATGCAGGCGCTCTCCCAGCTGAGCTATGGCCCCCTGCTGGAAGCCGCAAAGATTACGTCCGACCCGTGACTTCGTCAAGCATTCGTTACATTTTTTTTGAATTTATTTTCGAAAAAAGGGGAATGCCGAGACCTGGCACGTACTTGCGGTGACGTGCGTTCCACCGCTTTCCCCACCGCGTGTGCTTCGGCCGTGGCACACCGGTTAACCTGTCCTTCCATACCTACAGGGACAGGCATGCACGGCATCGTTTTCATCCAGGACCTGGCCACGGTGATGCTCGTCGCCGGACTCACGACGGTGCTTTTCCAGCGCCTCAGGCAGCCCGTGGTGCTCGGCTACATCATCGCCGGCGTGCTCATCGGTCCGCATACGTTGCCGGTGATCTTTATCCACGACGAGGAAACGATCCGCACCCTGTCCGAGCTGGGCATGATCCTCCTGCTGTTCGCGCTGGGCCTGGAGTTCAGCCTGAAGAAGTTGCGGGCGGTGGGTGGCGCCGCGCTGGTCGCCGCCTTCGCCGAAATCGTGTTGATGGTCTGGATCGGGTACGAGATCGGCCGTTTCTTCGGCTGGTCGGCCATGGATTCGCTGTTCCTCGGCGCCATGCTTTCGATTTCCTCCACCACCATCATCATGAAGGCGCTCGAGGACCTGGGCCTGAAGCGCGAGCGCTTCGCCCAGCTGATGTTCGGCATCCTCATCGTCGAGGACCTGCTGGCGATCGTGCTGATGGCCTTGTTGACCGGTATCGCCGGTACCGGCGGTGTCGAGGCGGGCCAGGCGCTGGCGGCGGTCGGCCGGCTCGGCCTGTTCATGGCGGTGTCGCTGGTGGTGGGGCTGCTGCTCGTGCCGCGCGTCGTCGACTACATCGCGCGGGTAAGCCGCAACGACGTGCTGCTGGTGGCGGTGCTCGGCATCTGCTTCGGCTTCTGCCTGCTGGTGACGGAAATGGGCTACAGCGTCGCGCTGGGTGCCTTCATGATCGGCGCGATCGTCGCGGAATCGGAAAGCGTGGGCCGGATCGAGCGCATCGTGATGCCCGTGCGCGACATGTTCAGCGCGATCTTCTTCGTCGCCATCGGCATGCTCATCGATCCGGATCTCCTGCTGAAATACGCCTGGCCTATCACCGTGGTGACGATCGCGGTGGTGCTGGGCAAGGTCATCACCTGCAGTTTCGGCAGTTTCGTTGCCGGCAACGACGGGCGCACGTCGCTCCGCGTAGGCATGGGCCTGGCGCAGATCGGCGAATTCTCGTTCGTCATCGCCTCGCTCGGCCTGACGCTCAAGGTGACCAGCGACTTCCTCTATCCGGTGGCCGTGGCGGTGTCCGCCATCACCACCTTCCTCACGCCTTATCTCATCCGTTCGTCGGACCCGCTCGCGCGATTCATGGGCCGGACCTTGCCTTCGCGGTTCACCGGGGTGTTCGCCGCCTACACGGAATGGATGGGCAACCTCGGCCTGCAAGGGCAGGGCGCCGTCGTGATGAAGATGATCCGCCGGCTGGTCTGGCACGTGATCATCAACACGGCGCTGGTGGTCGCCGTGTTCATCATCGTGGCCTTCGTCTATCGCCGGGGTTTCCTGCACCTGGACATGTTCAGCGACCGGCCGACGGTGCAGCGTAGCCTGGCCTGGTCGATGGCGGCGCTGCTCTCCCTGCCGATGGTCGTGGCCACCTACCGCAAGGCCGGGGCCCTGGGCATGCTGCTGGCGGAATTGTCCATTCCGGACCGGTTCGGCGCCCGCACCTACACGATCCGCTCGGTGCTGGCCCGGATCATCCCCCTGGTGGCCATGCTGGTGATAGGGCTGCTGGTCGCGGCGCTGGCATCGACCATCCTGCCGCCACGGGAGGTCGCGCTGGTCCTGGTCCTGATCGGGATAGGCCTCACCTGGCTGCTCTGGCGGGTGCTGGTCCAGGTCCACGCCCGGCTCCAGGCCGCCATCCGTGACACCCTCGAAAAACCGGGGCAGGATCGCCACGAGTGACGCAGTCCTCATTTCGATGAAAGGTTCCTGAACTTTTCATGTGAAACCTTGTCTCTCGCCCCGTCATTGCAAGCAGGGCGCGAACCACCGCACAATGGCGTTTCCGCCTCCACAAGGAGGTGTACCGGCGGCGTCGCCGATCTTTCTAGAGAGGGAGTACCGAATGAAGCACTTTTTGCGTCCCACGATGACGGCCGTCGCCCTGGCGGTTGCGCTGGGTACGGCCGCGGGCGCATCCGCCCAGGCCGCCAAGCCGGCTGCCTCCGCGGCACCGGTCGATAAACAGAAGGCCAGCTATGTCGTGGGTTGGGACCTCGCCAGCTCGCTTCCGCCGCTCGTCGCGAAGGAAGTCGATGCCGCCACGGTCGCCAAGGCACTGCAGGCTGCGCTGTCTGGCCAGAAGCCGACCATGTCGGAGGCCGAGGCCAAGTCGGTTCGCGAAGCGTTCGTCGCCCAGCTGAAGGTCAAGGCCGAGGCCGAGTACAACAAGGTCGCTGCCCAGAACAAGCAGGAAGGCGATGCGTTCCTGGCCAAGAACAAGTCGGCCGCCGGCGTGAAGGTCACTTCCTCGGGCCTGCAGTACCAGGTGGTCCAGGCCGGTACCGGCCAGCGTCCGGGTCCGAACGATACCGTCACCATCAACTACACCGGCACCTTCGTGAACGGCGAGAAGTTCGACTCCTCGGCCGACCACCAGCCGGCCGGTCCGGCCCAGATCCCGCTCGCCGCGGTGATCCCGGGCTTCCGCGAGGGCCTGCAGCTGATGCAGACCGGCGGCAAGTACAAGCTGTTCATCCCGTCGAACATCGCTTATGGCGCCAAGCCGGAAAACGGCTTCCCGCCGAACGCGACGATCATCTTCGACGTCGAACTGCTCAAGACCGGCCCGACCCCGGCTGGCCAGGGCCCGGGTGCTCCGGGTGCCGCACCGCAGGGTGGCAAGTAAGCCTTAAAGGCTTACCGGCAACATCGAAAGGGCGCGGAGCGATCCGCGCCCTTTTTCGTTGGTGGGAGCCTATTTCCGAGGGGGGCGATTCCTTGGTGGGAGCCGACTTGTCGGCGATCCCGCGGCAGCGGGCCAGACTATGGCAAGCACCCATCGCCGCTGAGCGGCTCCCACAAGAGCGGAACTTGCCTTGCCAGGGTTGGCTCCCGGCGGGATTGCTTGCATGGCCGGGCTCCACCACGGGCCGGCTTGGTTTGTTTGCCGCGCGTGCCGGACTACAATTGCCCGTTACGACGAGCCTGTCGAAAGCTCCGGGAGCTTCATGAAAGTCACGATCTTTGGAACCGGCTATGTGGGTCTCGTCACGGGGGCCTGCCTCGCCGAGATGGGCAACCATGTCGTCTGCGTGGATGTCGATGCCGGCAAGGTCGAACGGCTGAAGCAGGGCGACGTTCCGATCTACGAGCCGGGCCTGGAGCCCATGGTCATCCGCAACCATGCGGACGGGCGCCTCGATTTCACCACGGATGCCGCACCCGCCATCGCCCATGCCGACATCGTGTTCATCGCGGTCGGCACGCCGCCCGACGAGGATGGCAGCGCCGACCTGCAGTACGTGCTGGCCGTGGCGAAGACCATCGGCGACCACATCGATCGCTATACCGTGGTGGTGAACAAGTCGACCGTGCCCGTGGGCACCGCCGATCGCGTACGCGCCGCGGTGGCCGCGCGATTGGAGAAGCGCGGCGTCGATGTGCCGTTCGATGTCGTTTCCAACCCTGAATTCCTGAAGGAAGGCGATGCCGTCGAGGATTGCCTGCGTCCGGATCGCATCATCGTCGGTGCGTCGAGCCAGAAGGCCATCCGCGTGCTGCGCAAACTGTACGCGGCGTTCAATCGCAACCACGACCGCATGGTGGTGATGGACGAGCGTTCGGCCGAACTGACCAAGTACGCCGCGAACGCGATGCTGGCGACCAAGATCAGTTTCATGAACGAGATCGCCAACATCGCCGAGCATGTCGGCGCCGACGTGGAACTGGTGCGCCAGGGTATCGGTGCGGACCCCCGCATCGGTTATCACTTCATCTATCCCGGCGCCGGCTACGGTGGCTCCTGCTTCCCGAAGGATGTGCAGGCGCTGGCGCGTACCGCGCATTCGGTGGGCTACGAAGCGCGCCTGCTCGACGCGGTGGAGGCGGTGAACGATGCGCAGAAGTCGCGACTGTTCGCCCTGCTTTCGAAGCATTTCGATGGCAAGCTGAAAGGCCTCACCATCGCCGTATGGGGCCTGGCCTTCAAGCCGAACACCGACGACATGCGCGAAGCCTCCAGCCGCCGCCTCATGGAGCAGTTGTGGGAAGCCGGTGCCCGCGTTCGCGCATTCGACCCGGAAGCCGCGGAAGAAACCCGTCGCATCTACGGCGATCGCGACGACCTCACGCTGGTCGAGCGTCCCTACGCCGCGCTCGAAGGCGCCGATGCGCTGGTCATCGTCACCGAGTGGAAGGCATTCCGCAGCCCCGATTTCGGGCGCGTGAAATCGCTGCTCGTGTCCCCGGTGATTTTCGACGGCCGCAATCTTTACGATCCGGCCGTGGTCGAGGAAGCCGGCATCGCGTACTACGGCATCGGTCGTGGCCGTAGCCTGGCAGGGCGCGAGCATGGCTGACCTGGATGAACGGGTGGTCGAACTCGAGGTGCGCCTCGCCTTCATCGACGACACGGTTAACGCGCTTTCGTCGGCCGACGCGGAAATCGCCCGCCGGCTGGACCTACTGGAACGAGCCGTGCGCGACCTGCGCTCGGATCTCGTGAACATGCGCGCGGGGTTGGGCAGCGATCCTGCCAACGAGCCTCCGCCGCCGCACTACTGAAGCATTCGAACGAGTCTTACCGATCATGGCAGAGTCCCTGCGCGACCAGTTGTTGAAGAGTGGCCTCGTGAAGGAAATTCGCGAGGAAAAACGGAAGCCGGCGCCTCCGGCGCGGCAGGGTAGCAACACGTCCGCCAGCGGCCAGCCGTATGCCGGCGATCGCCCCAAGCAGGGCGGCAAGCCGCACGGCGGCGGCAACGCACGGAAGGGCGGTCCGAATCAGGCAGGCCGTCCGCCGCGCCATGGGGGCAAGCCGGGCGCGCCCGCGCAACGGCCGCCGCGCAAGGACGGCGAGATCGACCTCGCCAAGGCCTACGCGATCCGCGCGCAGAATGAAGCCGCCGAGCGTCGCAGGGTGGAGGCGGAAGCGGCCGAGCAGGCCCGGTTGCGCAAGGAGAAGAAGCGCAAGGTCGAGGAACTGCTGAAAGGCAAGGCGCTCAACCTGCCCGATGCCGACCAGGTGCGTCATTTTCCGTATGGAGAGAAGATTCGGCGCGTGTACGTCGACGCCGCGCAGCTGGTCGCCTTGAATGCCGGGGAACTCGGCGTCGTGCAGCAGGGTGGGCGTTACCTGGTGGTGGACAAGGCGGTGATCGAGGAACTGCGTGGCATCGCGCCGGAGTTCATCGCGCTGATGGTCGACCCGAACGCGGTGGACGAGTCGGACGATGGGGTGCCTGACGATTTGATGTGGTGAGTGAGGTGAGTCCGCGCTGTCGCGCGGATCGCCGCTGAAGCGGCTTCCCGCCCAGGCAACAGCATCGCCGACAGGGTCGGCTCCCACCACGGCTCGCGCTGGTCTCGGTCCACCACGGCCTGCGCAGGTCTTGGGTCCAGCAGGGCCTGCGCAGGTCTTGGGTCCAGCAGGGCCTGCGCAGGTCTTGGGTGGGAGCCGACCTTGTCGGCGATGGCTCGGAGCCTTGAGTAGCCAGGCGGCGAGCTAAGCCGCCGGAGTGGCCAACTCCGGATTCTCCCAGCCTTCCTTCCGGGCGAAGCGCGCGCCGTGCTTCTGCTCCAGCTTCGCCAGGCGCTCGCGTACCGCGGCCACGCCTTCGCTGCGCACGTACTGGATGGGGCCGCCACGGAAGGGCGCGAAGCCCGTGCCGAAGATGACGCCCGCGTCGAGCAGGTCGGCATCGTCGACGACGTTCTCGGCCAGGCAGGCGATGGCTTCGTTGATCATGGGCAGGATCATGCGGTCCTGGATGTCCGCTGGCGCGACGTAGTCCGGATCGACTTCCGGTTTGTCCGGCTTGCCGTCCTTCCACACGTACAGGCCTTCGCCATCCTTCTTGCCGCGCTTGTTCGCGGCGAGCCGGTCTTCCAGTCCCTGGGGAATCTCCAGGCCGAGGAACGGCGCGAGTTCCTTGCCCACCGAGGCGCAGACGTCGAGCCCGACGGTGTCGGCCAGTTCGATCGGTCCCATGGGCATGCCGAACTTCTTCGCTTCGCGGTCGAGCACCGGCCCCGGTACGCCTTCGTTGTACAGGCGCATCGCTTCCATCAGGTAGGGCATGAGGATGCGGTTGACCAGGAAGCCCGGCGTTCCCTTCACCGGCACGGGCAGCTTGCCGATCGCCTTGCAGAAGGCGAGGGCACGCTTCTCGATCGCGGGATCGAGGGCATCGTGGCGCACCACTTCCACCAGCGGCATCTGCGCCACCGGGTTGAAGAAATGCAGGCCGAGGAAACGTTGCGGCGCCTTCAGGCCCCGGCGGAGTTCGTCCAGCGGAATGGACGACGTGTTGCTGGCGAGGATCTCGTCGGCCTGGAATTGCGGCTCGATCGCCGCATAGAGCGCGTGCTTGGCTTCGGGGTTCTCGAAGATGGCCTCGATGGCGAGGTCGGCATCGGCGACGCCCTTGCCCTCCACGTCGGCGCGCAAGCGTGCGACGGCGGCATCGACCTTGGCCGGCGCCCTCAGTTTCTTCTCGAACAACGCGCGGGCACGCTTGATCGCGGGTTCGACGAAACGTAGTTCTCGGTCTTGCAGTGTCACGTCGAAGCCCTTGAGCGCGGCCCAGGCGGCGATATCGCCACCCATCGTGCCGGCACCCACCACGTGCACGTGCTCGATGCCGTGATCCGTCCCGCCGCCGAGCCCCTTGAGGCGTTCCTGCAGGAAGAAGACGCGGATGAGGTTACGCGCGGTCGACGTCGTGGCGAGCTTCGCCACCGACTTCGCTTCCAGCTTGAGGCGTTGCTGGATATTGCCGCCGCCACGCGCCCAGACGTCGATCAACGCGAAGGGGGCGGGGTAATGCTCCCGGCGCACCTTGGCGGCCGTCTGCTTGCGCACCATGGGCGCGAGGATGGCGCGCGCCGGCAAGGTGTTCGTGGCCCATGCCTTGGCCCGCTGCGCGAACGGCCGCACCTGCGGACGCCTCGCCAGGTCGCGGGCCTCGGCCAGCAGTTCGTCGGGACGGGCGAGTCGATCGACCAGGCCGACGGCCTTCGCGCGGCGTGCGTTGAACGGTTTTCCGGTGAGCATCGCCGGCAACGCGTCCGGCGCGCCGATCAGGCGCGGCAGCCGGGCGCTGCCGCCCCAACCCGGATGGATGCCGAGCATGACCTCGGGCAAGCCGATCTTCGTGGCGTCGTCGTCGGCGGCGATGCGCAGGCGGCAGGCCAGCGCGAGTTCGGTACCGCCGCCCATGCAGGCGCCGTGGATGGCGGCGACGGTCGGGCAGGGCAAGCGGGCGAGGCTTTCGAAGACGCGCTGGCCGTGCTCGATGTTGTCGAGCACGGTGCCGGTCTGCGCATACTCCACGAATTCCCGGATATCGGCGCCCACCGCGAAACCCATCGGTTTCGCCGAGTGGACGACGACTCCCTTGGGGTTTTCGATGGCCAGGCGCTCGACGAGGGTGTCCAGTTCGTCGAGCACCTCGCGCGACAGCGCATTGGCGCTGGCGCCCACGCGGTCGAGGGTGAGGACGACGATGCCGTCGTCGCCCACGCTGGTCTTCCAGTGCTTGAATCGAAGTCCTTCGAACATGGCGGGTCGTACGGTGGCGAATGAGCGCATCACCATACCTTTCCGCCGGGACGAATGCGAGATACCCCGCCGTATGGTGTGCCCCCGGGCTGTCTCTTATACACATCTAAAAAAAAAAGGGGGGGGGGGGGGGGGGGGGGGGGGGGGGGGGGGGGGGGGGG